>CAZMRP010000567.1:0-3930 GCA_964568275.1 uncultured Myxococcales bacterium | reverse complement strand
AGGTCCGAGAACGCCGGACCCGAACCCTTCGTCGCGGGCGCAGGAAGGTCCGAGAACGCCGGACCCGAACCCTTCGTCGCAGGCGCCGGAAGGTCCGAGAACGCCGGACCACTCTTCGCCGCCGGGGCGGGAGCGACCGCCGCCCCGGTCCCCGACGGACCCGCCGGTCGGGACGCGAGTCCCCGTGCGAAACCTTGCATGGTGGCTCCGCCCCCCGACGGCTTGTCGGGGCCGGCCGACGGGGGCGGCGGCGGGGGCGGAACGGTCGGCGGCAGTGGTGGGCGCGCCGCCGGCGCAGGCGCAGCCGATCCTGCCGCTCCGGGAGCTGCCGGAGGCGGTACCTGGATCGTCGCCTGGCACGCCGTGCAGCGCATGCGGATCCCCTTGGCGGGAATCCGGTGATCCTCGATCGTGTACTCCTTCTGGCATCCCGGGCAGTTGACTTTCATCGAGACCTCGTTTCGCCGGTTTATACCCGACCCGTGCGCGAAAGGGTAGACTGGGACGCGGCGGAACCGGGGGACCGCCGGAGGCAGGCGGCTCGATGTCCGTGGAGTTCCAGGTCCGGCCCCGCGCCCGCGGCACGCGATCGTTCACGTTCGTGACGGACCTCGACCGGATCCTGGTCGGCCGCGGGGAGGTCTGCGACGTCCGGTTGCCGCACCCGTACGTCTCGTTCCACCACGCGACGATCCAGCGCGCGACGGGCGGCTGGGAGATCACGGACCACGGCAGCACGAACGGCACCTGGGTGCGCGGGCGCCGCGTCCACGCCGGGGAGTCGGTGCGCCTGCAGAACGGCGACCGGGTGGCGCTGCCGGGGTTCCTGATCGACGTGAAGTTCTCGCCCGGCACGTCGACCGCGCGGACCGCGGACCCGGATGCGCTCGGCCGGGAGATCTACCGCGCGCTGCTGCGACCCGACCTGCAGGACCAGGAGCCGCGCCTGGAGATCGACGCCGGGCCGCTGGCCGGTCGCCTGCTGGCGCTCGCGCCGCGCGAGCAGCCGTACCTGATCGGTCGCGAGCCGTCGTGCGACTGGGAGATCCCGGACCGCGAGGCGTCCCGCGAACACCTCGCGGTGTTCGCCGACGGCAAGACGGTGCGCGCCGCCGACCACGGGAGCAAGAACGGCATCCGGGTCAACGGCCGTCTGCTGCGCGAGACGACGCTCGCCGACGGCGACACGCTCGAGGTGGGCCGCACGGTGCTGGTGTTCCGCGACCCGCGCGGCGCGATCCTGGAGCGGTTGTCGCGGGACACCGCCGAGCCCACGGGCCTGGTCGACTCGTTCGAGGAGGTGGAGCGGGGGGACGAGTCGTCGCAGAGCAGCGTGCCGCCGCCGCCGTCTTCCTCCTCCTCCGCGCCTCCGGGCGGCGCCGGGACGCCGGTCCCCGGGGGGCGCCCGCCGGCCGACCTGCACGTCGACCCGCGGGCCGGTGCACCGCAACCCGCCCCTCCGACGCCTCGACCCGCGCCGAGCCGCGACGTGGCCGACCTCCTCACCTCGGGCTCCGCGCCGCCCAGCGTGGCGCGGCGCGAGACCCGCATCGGCAAGGCTCCCGACGGCACCGACACGCTGATCGTCGGCCTCGGCATCGTCGTCTTCGTGGTCTGCCTGATCGCGATCTACCTGCTGTTGCGCTGACTCACAGCCCGGTGACGCCGGCCGTGCGGTCCACCCCCGCGCCCCATTCCAACTCCATCACCGGCGCCGCGGCGTGCATGCGCTGCGTCCACAGCGCGTCGTTGGTCGTGCGGGTGGTGTCGGGCCGCACGTAGGTATCGACGCCGTCGGCGTCGAGGAACAGGCCCATCGTCGGCACGGTGGTCCGGCGGCCCGAGGCGGGGTCGACGAACGCGTTGCCGAAGGAGAAGTCGCTCGAGCACTCGTAGGAGTCCGTCCCGCCGCCGTCGACGAACAGCCCGAACCCGTCCTCGTTGCCGGCCCCCAGCGACAGGTTCGGCGCGCCGTAGCGGTCGTTGCCGCCGTCGTCGAGCAGGAACGCGGTCGAGAAGTCGTGGCCGCCGCCGAGCGTCACGTTCATCCGTCGGGCGTCGGCGTTGTAGACGTCGTCGCCGCCGGCGTCCCACAGCGCGGCCATCGCGTAGTGCGCCGCCCCGCCCTGCACGTACCAGCGCGCGTCGTAGTGGTCGTTCCCGTCGCCGTCGGCCAGCAGGCCCGTCCCGAACCAGTAGCCGGTCCCCTGGCCGAAGATCGCGCACTCGTAGTCGTCGTTCCCGGCCCGGTCGCGCAGGATCCCCAATCCGCCCGACAGGTACACGCCGTCGCCGCCGAGCGCCACGTCGGAGCGCCGGCCGAACCCCGCCCCCTGCGACATGCTCGAGTTCGACCCGCCCGGGTCCTGCGGGCTGAAGTACAGCACGTCGTCCGGTTGCGCGAGGTAGGTGTCGTCCCCGCCGCCGTCGTACAGCGCCGACACCGCCAGCGAGTAGGCGAACCCCTGCACGGCGTGGTACCCCTCGTAGCGGTCGATCCCGTCCCCGTCGTCGACCAGCAGCCCGATCCCGAACGCCGCCGCCCCCTGACACCCCGCCTCGCACAGGTAGCGGTCGTCGCCGCCCTCGTCGTGCAGGAGCCCGACCCCCAGCGCGCCCCAGCCCTGGCTGGTGCGCAGCGAGCGGTACTCGTCGCCGGCGGCGCCCTGGTCCAGCAGGATGCCGATCCCCAGCGTCCCGCTCCCCTGCCGCCCGCGGGTCGACAGCGAGAACGGGCCGTACGACCCGTCGCCGGCGTAACGTCCGTCCTCGTCCGACGGCAGCCGCGGCGGCACGTCCCGCGGCCCGGGCCGCTCGTCGTAGCCGTACAGGTCGGCGCCGCCGAGGTCGACCAGCAGCGATACCGGGTTGGTCGCCGAGCGGGTCGCGCCGGCCGGGACGCGGTAGGTGTCGTCGCCGCCGAGGTCCAGCACGAACAGCAGGTCGACGTCATGCTCGGCGGTCGTGTACTCGGTCGCCGCGCCGTCGCGCACGACGATCCGCCCCAGCGGCGTGTCGCAGGTCGCCGAGCCGCCGAGCGCGTCGCGGAACCGCCCCAGGTCGGCCGCCTCGACGGCCGTCAGCAGGTCGTGGGCCGCCTGGAACATCGCGGAGTAGTCGAAGTCGTCGAGCAGGAAGTCCTGCACGCGCCGGTCGGTCAGGTTCAACCCGCCGGTCGACGGCAGCGCCAGGCCCGCGACGTTGACGAAGTACTGCCGCACCAGCGTCGTCGAGCCGGCGATGCGGGCGATGGCGGTGTTGCGCGCCGTCGCCGCCGCGTCGAGCGCCGCCACGATCGGCGCCAGCGCCGCACGCTGGTCCGCGGTCAGCGACTCGAACGCCCGCCGGATCGCCGCCCGGTCCGCCGTCCCGCCGTGGTGCTCGATCAGCGTCGCCACGGCCCCGGTCAGCGGGTCGACCGGCTCGAGCGTCGGCTCGAACGGCCGGTCGACGATCGGGTGCCCGTGCAGCGCCGCCGCCTGCCGCAGCAGCCCGCGCGGCGTCGGCGCCGCGGCGAGCGCCGCCACGGTCTCCCGCACGAACTCCTCCCCCCGCAGCCACTCGTGATGCGCGTCGTCGAACCACGGCAGCCGGAACCGGTCGTGCGCCATCTCCGGCCCGAACCACTCCAGCGTCGTCGGGGAGAACAGCAGGTCGCAGCGGTCGAGCCCCAGGGCGTCGAGCGCGTCGTCGAGCATCGAGCCGGGGACGCGCTGCCAGCAGCTGCAATCGTCGGGCAGGCAGTACCGCGCGAGGTCGGCCGGCGAGCTGCCGGCCACCGGCAGGCACCGGGTGCCCGCCGGACAGTCGGCGGAGGCGGTGCAGGCCGTCGAGCACAGCTCCGGCAGCCGCGCGTCGACCGACCGGAGGCAGGTGTCGGCACCGCCGCCGCAGGCCGCGCCGCCCGCGCACGAGGCGCCGACGCCCGTG
>CAZMRP010000566.1:0-3931 GCA_964568275.1 uncultured Myxococcales bacterium | reverse complement strand
GCGCTCGGCCCCGTCCCCGAAGCCGCCGGCTCGGCCGCCGCGGGGCCGACCGGTGCCGTGGCGGCCGCGGTCGCAGCCCCACCGCCGTCGCACGTGCACGTCGGGCACTCCGACGACGACTTGCAGCCGATCGCCGCCACGACCAGCCCGACCAGCCCCAGCACGAGGATCCGCTTGCCCATGCTTCCCTCCCTCGCCCGCGCCGGCGGTCCTACCAGCCCAACGGGTCGTCGTCCAACATGAACCACTCGTAGACCAGGTTGAGGCCGAACTGCCCCAGCGGCTCGCCGGGGACGTCGATCGGCCGCTCCTCCGAGACGTCCTCCCAGTACCAGCCCTCCAGCTCCAGGCCGAGGGTCGAGTGGTTGTCAAACGAGTCGTGGTCGACGTCGAGCTCGGAGAGGAACGCGACGGCGCCGCCGACGCCGATCCACGAGTGGAGCTGCCCGTCGTCCCCTTCGCCGAAGGTCGCCTTGGCCCGCAGGCCCGCGCGCAGCGCGACCTCGTCGTCCTCGAAGTAGTGGAAGTAGTCCAACCCGACCAGCGGCCCGACGGAGGCCGCCGTCATTCCCGGCAACCCGCCCTGGACCCCCAGCATCTCGCCGACCGCGTTCTCCTCGTCGACCGCCATGCCGACGATCAGTCGCGCGCCGAGCTGCGCACCGACCGCGCCCGACGTGTCGACCGTCGGACCCACGGTGATCGCGTAGCCGACGTAGCAACCGCCGGTCGAAAGACCGCAGACCACCAGCAAGGCTCGCGTCCACATCGTCCGTCGCACTGTACACCACCTTCCGCCGGACAGGCATGCTCCCTACGGGTCGGCGCGGAGGTTCGGTCTGTGGTCCCGGGCCGCGGGCGGCCGCGGAACGGCGCACCGGTGATATCGTCAACGCATTCGCGATGTTGACCGCTCGGCTTGACCCCATCCGCCGCACGGCAGAGAATGCCGCCCCGACTCGGTGGGGAGCCGGCCCCGGCCGCAGCGGCGGCCGGACGCCCGACGGAAGGAGACACCCGGCATGGCCCTCGTTTCAGCCTACGAGTACTCCGTCGTTCCGGACCTCCCGGAGGAGTTGCGACCGCTGCTGCGGATCGCCAACAACCTCTGGTGGACCTGGAATCCCGACGCGGTGGCGCTGTTCAGTCGCGTCGACCCCGAGTCGTGGGAGGCGACGCACAACCCGGTGCAGATGTTCGGCGCGCTCAAGCCGCGCCGGCTGCGCGAGCTGCGCACCGACGACGTCTTCCTGTCGCAGCTGGAGCGGGTCAACGGGCAGCTCGAGGAGTACCTGGCGCACCGGAGCTGGTACGAGCGGATCTACGGCGAGGAGCTGGGGTGCCGGATCGGGTACTTCTCCGCGGAGTTCGGCCTGCACGAGTGCCTGCGGATCTACGCCGGCGGTCTCGGCCTGCTGGCCGGCGACCACCTCAAGAGCACCTCGGACCTCGGCCTGCCGCTGGTCGCCGTCGGCCTGGCCTACCGGGTCGGCAACCACCAGCAGTACCTCAACCTGGACGGCTGGCAGCAGGAGATCTTCCCCGAGAACGACTTCTTCAACCTGCCGATGACGCTCGAGCGGCAGCCGGACGGCGCGCCGCTGCGGATCGCGATCGACCTGCCGGGCCGCAAGGTGCTGGCGCAGATCTGGCGCGTCCAGGTGGGCCGCGTCCCGCTGTACCTGCTCGACACCAACCTGCCCGAGAACACGCCGCCCGACCGGGACATCACCGAGCAGCTCTACGGCGGGGACCTCGACATGCGCATCAAGCAGGAGATCCTGCTGGGCATCGGCGGCGTCCGGGCGCTGGCGGCGATGAACAAGCTGCCGACGGTCTGCCACATGAACGAGGGGCACTCGGTGTTCCTGGCCGTGGAGCGGATCCGGCTGCTGGTGCAGCAGGGACTGTCGTTCGACGAGGCGCGCGAGGCGGTGGTGGCGAGCAACGTGTTCACCACGCACACGCCGGTGCCGGCGGGCAACGACGTGTTCGCCCCCGAGATGATCAAGCGCTACTTCGCCGACTACGTCCCGCAGCTCGGCATCACGATGGACCAGTTCCTCGACCTCGGCCGCCTGCACCCGGGCACCGCCGACGAGGCGTTCGCGGTGACGGTGCTGGCGCTGCGGCTGTCCAGCTTCGCCAACGGCGTGTCCAAGCTCCACGGCGCGGTGTCGCGGCGGATGTGGCGCCCGCTGTGGCCGTCGCTGCCGCCGGACGAGGTGCCGATCACGCACATCACCAACGGCGTGCACACCCGCTCGTGGTACGCCGACGAGATCGCCCGGCTCTACGATCGGTACCTCGGGCCGAAGTGGGCCGAGGACCCGGTGGACCAGCGCGTCTGGCAGCGCGTCGACCGCATCCCCGACTCCGAGCTGTGGCGCTCGCGCGAGCGGCTGCGGGGGCGCCTGGTGGCCTTCGCGCGACGGCGGCTGTCCGAGCAGCTGCGGCGGCGCGGCGCGCACCGCGAACGGGTCCTCGAGGCCAAGGAGGTGCTGGACCCCGAGGCGTTGACGATCGGGTTCGCCCGCCGCTTCGCCACCTACAAGCGCGCCACGCTGGTCGCCCGCGACCTCGAACGGCTCGACCGGCTGCTCAACAACATCGACCGGCCGGTGCAGGTCATCCTGGCCGGCAAGGCGCACCCCAAGGACGAGCCCGGCAAGCAGCTGATCCGCGAGGTGATCCGCATCTCCAACGACCCGCGCTTCCGCCGCCGCTTCGTGTTCCTCGAGGACTACGACATCCGCGTCGCCCGCTACCTGGTCCAGGGCTGCGACGTGTGGCTCAACACCCCGCGCCGCCCGCTGGAGGCCTCCGGCACCTCCGGGATGAAGACCGTGATGAACGGCGCGCTGCACCTCTCGGTGCTCGACGGCTGGTGGGTCGAAGGGTACCAGGGCGACAACGGTTGGGCCATCGGCGCCGGCGAGGAGTACAAGGACACCGAGGAGCAGGACCGCATCGAGAGCCTGCTGCTGGCCGAGATCCTCGAGGACGCCGTGGTGCCGCTGTTCTACCGCCGCGGGCCCGACGACCTGCCCCGCGACTGGATCGCGATGATGAAGGCGTCGATGCGCTCGCTGTGCCCGGTGTTCAACACCAACCGGATGGTCGAGGAGTACGTCGAGAAGGCGTACCTGCCGAGCGCCATCGCCTGGAAGGCGCTGGCCGAGCAGGAGTTCGGTCGGGCCCGCGAGATGGCCCGCTGGCGCGCGCGGATCCACGAGCACTGGAAGGACGTGGCGGTGCGCGAGGTGACGACCGAGCGGCGGGAGCAGCTCAAGGTCGGCGAGGACCTGCCGGTGCGGGTGGTGATCGACCTGGGCGGCCTGTCGCCCGAGGACGTGGCCGTCGAGCTGTACTACGGACCGCTCAACGCCGCGCGCGTGGTGGTCGACGGCCGCGTGGTCGGCATGAAGCCCGCCGAGCCGGCCCCGGGCGGGCTGCAGCGCTACGTCGGCGCCGTGCCGCTGCTCTCCTCGGGCCGCAACGGCTTCATCGTCCGCGTCCGCCCGCATCGCGCCGGCACGCTCCGCGCCGCGGAGCCCGGCCTCGTCTCGATCGCAGACCACGTAGACAGCCTTCGCCCGGCAAAGGAACTGGGAGATCCACCTGGGCTTTTCGCTCGCCCCGCAGGCCGTCGTCACGACCACATGCCGGCCCCACTGGCTCTCGGGGATGATCGAGCACAACGCGGCCAGGTCGGTCGGTCCTTCGACCTTCCAAACCACATCGACAACCCCGCCAGCCTCCAGCAGACGGATCGAGGGCTCGCCGACCAGCCCCGGCTGAGCTACTCGCTGGACGAGGCCTGCCTGCTGGCGTTCCCGCGTCGCGATATCACCGCCGAGCAGGCCGACGACGCCGGCCACGGTCGGCCGCTGGAAGCCGCCGGCCTTGATGGCGTCTACGCCGCAACCGA
>CAZMRP010000565.1:0-3933 GCA_964568275.1 uncultured Myxococcales bacterium | reverse complement strand
TGGCGCGAGGCCCGTCCCCTGCCGCTCCCGCGGCGTCTTGGCGTCTTGGCGCGAGCCCGCTATCCTCCGCGCGAGGAGGACGACGATGCGTCGATTGCTGCCGATGACGATCCTGTTTGCCCTGCCGCCCGCCGCCTGCGGCCCCACCGGGGCGGGCGGCGGCTCCGTCGAGCCGGCCGGTCCCGGGAACCCCGAGACCCCGGCCGGCGAGCCGAACCCGCTGCTCGAGCCGTGGCCCGGGCCGTTCGGCGGCGTGCCGCCGTTCGAGTTGGCCGCCGACGAGCTGTACGAGCCGGCGCTGCTCGAGGCGATGCGCCGGCATCGCGCCGAGGTCGACGCGATTCTCGCCGACCCCGAGCCGCCGACCTTCGAGAACACGCTGGTGGCGCTCGAGCGTTCCGGCGCCGTCCTGGACCGCGTGCGCAGCCTGTTCTCGCTGATGAACGCCACGCGGGCCAACGATCTGTTGCAGGACGTGCAGCGTCGCATCACGCCGGAGATCTCCCGGCACTACGACTCGATGCTGCTCGACGAGGCGCTCTACGCCCGGATCCGCAGCGTCTACGACCGGCGCGACGAGCTGGGGCTGACGGGCGAGCCGCGGGCGCTGGTCGAACGCTACCACCTGGACTTCGTGCGCGCCGGCGCGGCCCTGCCGGCGGAGGGCAAGCAGCGGCTGGCCGACCTCAACAGCGAGCTGTCGGCGCTGTCGGTGCAGTTCTCGCAGAACCTGCTGGCCGAGACCGACGGCTTCCTGCTGCTGCTCGAGACCGAGGACGACCTGGCGGGGCTGCCGGAGCGGGTGCGGGCCGAGGCGGCGGACGTGGCGGCGCGGCGCGGCCACGAAGGGAAGTGGGCCGTCACGCTGCAGAACCCGAGCTGGATCCCGTTCCTGACCTTCTCGACCCGTCGCGACCTGCGCGAGCAGGTCTACACGGCCTACACCCACCGCGGCGACAACGGCAACGAGGCCGACAACAAGGCGCTCGCCGCGCAGATCGCCGCGCTGCGGGCCGAGCGGGCCGCGCTGCTCGGCTACCCGCACCACGCCGCCTACGTCCTCGAGGACAACATGGCGCTGACGGTCGAGCGGGTTCGCGAGCTGCTCGACCGCCTGTGGGAGCCGGCGCTGCGCAACGCGCGCCGCGAGGCCGACGACATGCGCGCGCTGATCCGCGAAGACGGCGACGACTTCGAGCTGCGGGCCTGGGACTGGTGGTACTACGCCGAGCGGATCCGCAAGGCGCGCTACGACCTCGACGAGGATCAGCTCCGCCCGTACTTCCCGCTCGACCGGGTCCGCGACTCCGTCTTCGAGGTGGCCGGGCGGCTGTACGGCATCACCTTCCACCCCCGCGACGACCTGCCGGGCTGGCATCCCGACGTGCGGGCCTTCGAGGTGCGGGAGGCCGACGGCAGCATCGTCGGCGTGTTCTACACCGACTACCACACGCGTGACGGCAAGCGCAGCGGCGCGTTCTCCACGGCGCTGCGCGAGCAGAGCCGCGTCGACGGCGAGTCGTTGCCGGTGATCGCCAACGTCTGCAACTTCCCGCCGGCGGCCCCCGAGCGCCCCGCGCTGCTGTCCTTCGACGACGTGCACACGCTGTTCCACGAGTTCGGCCACGCCCTGCACGGCCTGCTGTCCGACCGTACCTACCCGCGCCTCACCGGCACCTCGGTGGTCCGCGACTTCGTCGAGCTGCCCTCGCAGATCATGGAGAACTGGGTCGACCACCCGGACTTCCTGCGCGAGTTCGCCCGGCACGTCGAGACCGGCGAGCCGATGCCCGCAGAACTGGTGGAGCGGATCCAGCAGGCGCGGACGTTCAACGAGGGCTTCGCCACCACCGAGTACCTCGCCGCCAGCTACCTCGACCTGGCCTGGCACGAGCGGACCGACACGACCGCGGTCGACGTGACGGAGTTCGAGCGGGCCGAACTGGAGCGGATCGGGCTGATCCCGGAGATCGCCTCGCGCTACCGCAGCACCTACTTCGCCCACATCTTCTCCGGCGGCTACTCCTCCGGCTACTACAGCTACATCTGGGCCGCCGTGCTCGACGCCGACGCCTTCGAGGCGTTCCGGGAGGCGGGCCTCTTCGACCCGGAGACCGCCCGGAAGTTCCGCGAGCACGTCCTCGCGGCCGGCGGCACCGAGCCGCCGATGGACCTGTACCTCAAGTTCCGCGGCCGCGAGCCGGCGATCGAGCCGCTGCTGGTCCGCCGCGGCCTGCTGTAGACGAGAGCCGTCGGTGCCGCCGGAGAAGCGGCAGCACCGCGCACGCCAGCAGCGCCAGCGATGCGCCTTCCCCTGCGCCCCCCGTCGCCCGGCAGCCGCAGCCCTCCGGGTCGCCCGGCGCACCGCCCTCGTCGGTCCTCACGTCCTGCGGCGTCTCCGCGGTGTGGTCGGACGACACGTCGGGGTCCGCGGCCGCATCCGCCTCCTCGGGCGCGTCGGCATCGGCGTCCGTCGGAAGCGGTCCGCCGCCGTCGTCCACGACCGCGTCCGGCGCCACGTCCGCGTCCTCCGCGACGTCGGCATCGGCGTCCGCATCGGCATCGGCGTCCGCTCCCGACGGCGGCCCGACGGTCAGCTCCAGGTCGTAGAAGTTGGGGTCGCCGAGCGACAGCGGGTAGACCGTGGCGAGGTAGTCGCCCGCGCCGAGCTCCGCCGCCACCGCGGTCTCGTCCTCGAGGGTCGTCACCGTCCCGACGTTCACGCCGTCCGAGTCCTCCAGCAGCACCGAGACGCGCCCGGCGTGCGAGGTGTGCAGCACCCGCAGGTCGATGCGGGAGGCGGCGTCGAGCGTCATGGTGCGCCAGTCGCCGATGTCGGCGGCGATGCGGTCGGCGGTCAGCCCCGGGGCCAGCGCGTTCGCGTCGGGCCGCAGGTCGTCCTCCTCGGCGTCATCGTCCATGACCAGCGCCGTCGGGATGTTGGCGGTCGATGGCTGGTCGTCCCAGTAGCAGCAACCCCAGTCGACCTCGACCTCGGCGTAGATCTCGATCCGGTCCCCCGGGTCGTCGTCCGGGAACAGGCCTGTGCAATCGAAGGCACGCGCCACCGCCCCGGCGGCGACCTCCGCCGCCGTCGGACGGAACACCTCCTCGAACACCAGGTCGTCGCCGACGGTGTCGTCCTCCCAGACCCGCGCCGAGACCACGTCGTCGGCCTGCACCGGGTAGCTCGTGGTGCCGGTGATCGACAGCTCGAGCTGACACCACGAGTTGGCGTCGCCGACGATGACCTGGTCGAGCGTCCGGATCGTGACCGTGGTGTTGTCGTCGGTCGCCGTCTCGGTCGCGACGCCCGGCAGGGCGCCGGCGGGCGCGGCGGCGAGCGCGACGAGGGCGACCAGCCACGCGTGCGGGCGAAGCAACTGGATCACGGAGCCTCCTTCGACCGCCCCGCGCGACCGCGGGGCGGCGCAGGCCTAGGGCGCCGGTGCGCCGGTCAGCGTTCGGTACAGCTCGCGGATCACGGCGTCGGACTCCCCGGCGGTGACCACGAACCGGCCGTCGAGCAGCTCGCAGTCGACGCGGGCCACCAGCACCAGCCGTCCGTCGACGAACAACGCGTCGTGGTCGAACATCCCGTACTGCTCCAGGCGCTCGCGGGCGTGCCGTGCCAGCTCGCCGTGCCGCCCGCGGGCCAGTCGCAGGCCCACCGCCGGCCGGCCTTCGCCGCCGTCGGCCAGCCACAGGACGCGCGACACGTCGTCCTGCGTCCACCGCAGCGCCTCGCGCCGGTCGAGCACGAAGTTCACGCCGTCCGACTCGACCACCTCGCTTTGGAACTCGAGCCGCTCGGTGTCGAACGCGCGCCGCGCCGCCACCAGCTCGAGCGTGAACGGCCGCTGCACCTGCGGGCGGTGCCAGTCCCAGGCATCGACCAGCGTCGGCAGGCCGAGCGCGCCGAGCGCCAGGCCG
>CAZMRP010000564.1:0-3940 GCA_964568275.1 uncultured Myxococcales bacterium | reverse complement strand
GCGGACCCGGCCGGCTCGACGGGGGGCTCGAGCGGCGGAGCGGGCTCGGCCGGCGGAGGCGGGGGCGCCGGCTCCGCCACCGGCTCGCCGAAGGTCAGCTCGCCGAACCGGCGGTACTCGTGGAAGTCCGGCTTCTGCGGCGCCGACCAGGCGAACCCCTCCTGGGCCGGGGGCGCGGCGCCGGGCTGCGGCAGGCCGTTCATGTCGAGCACGTAGAAGTTGGCGCGCCAGGTGCTGCCGACGCTCGGCGGGCGCTGCTTGAACTTGGAGAGCGCGAGGAACGGGATCTGGAGCTCGATGGTGTAGCCGCGGTCCGGGACGTCGTCGTTGACGGTGCCGTCGGGAACCACCGCCGCGCGGAATTCGGCGGCGGTGAACGCTCCGGGCTCGCCCTTGCGCGGCTCGGACAGCGCGACGTCGAACAGCACCCCGCTCGGCGAGACCTCGAACTCGTAGTAGCTCTTGCCGTCGCCGTCCTCGTCGAGGAACACCTCGACGGCGTCCTGGGTGTAGATCGGGTCGTCCCGCTGGGTGAACTGCGAGACGAGCAGCGAGTCCTGGACCTCGAAGGCGACGTAGAGGTACTGGCGGGACCACATCGCGCGCGCCCGGACGCGGTCACCCGCCGAGGGACCGTCCGGGGCGCGGACAAAAGGGGAGAGCTCCGCGGCGACCCGCCAGGCCGGCTCGTCGAGCCGGCCGTCGATGGTCAGGACCGAGGAGATCTGGGGAATGGTGGCGGAGGGGAGGTCGTGGCGCACGGGCAGCGGCCCGATGCGGACGCGACCGGCGCCGTCGTGCGGTGCGTCGTTGCGGATCGGCAGGCGATGCGGGCCGAACCAGGCGCCGACGTAGAGCGTGATGTTCTTGGAGTTGATGTCGGCGGGCACGACGAGCTGCTGCTGGTCGGCGATGATCTCGCCGGCGCGCCACAGGCTCGGCGGATAGTGCTTGCGCACCAGGCCGATCTCGTCGCCGGGCACGCGATTGGCGCCGGTGTCGTCGGTGACGTGGGTGAACAGCCGCCAGCCCTCCTCGAGCGGCTCCTTGCACTTCCAGTACCAGGTGATGGTGAGCGTCCGTCCGGGCACGATGCGCCCCTCGGCGTCGCGCTCGACCTCGAGGTCGTAGCCGAGCAGCTCGAGGCGGCCGTCGAGGTCGGCGCCGACGTGGTGCTGCAGGTTGGCGGGCGGCGCGGTGAGGATCTGCGCCCGCAGTTTGGCGCGTTCGTCGTCGGTCATGCGGCGCGGGCGTTCCACGCAGATGCACGAACCGGCGCCGAGGACGGCCAGCAGGACCAGGACGAGAGACTTGCGTGCAGTCATGTTCGGACTCCCCATCACTTGCGGCGGCCCTTCTTGCGGGCCTTGCGTTCCTGTTTGCGCTTCTGCCGGCGGTCCTTGGGGTTGACGCGGGCGCCGAAGCTCTTGGCGGCCGCGCCGCCCCCGCCGCCCTGGGCCGCGACGGCGGCCTCGAGAATCGACTCCTGGAGCTGCTGCATGCCGCCGCCGCCCTGGACGCGAACGGCGTCCTTCAGCTTGCGGGCCATGGCGAGCTGGCGCATGCCGGGGATCTTGGCCAGCAGGCCGGCCTGGGCGCCGATCTCGCCGATCATCTTCCGCATCCCCATGAACTTGTTCAGCAGGTCCTTGACCTCGGCCTCGGTGCGCCCCGCACCCTTGGCCACCCGGGCCACCCGGCCCGGCTGCTTCTCGAACACCTCCGGCTCGAGCCGTTCGTGCTTCGTCATCGACGAGATCACCGCCTCGACCTTCCCCAGCTCCTTCTCGTCGGGGGCCTTGAACCCCTGCGGCAGGCCGTCGGGGAAGAACGGCATCTTGTCGAACATGTCCTCCAGGGAGCCCATCTTCTTCAGCAGCCGGATCTGCTCGACGAAGTCGGTCAGCGTGAAGCGGCCCTTGAGCAGCTTCATCGCGTCCTGCTCGGCCTTCTTCGCGTCGACGACCTCCTCGAAGTCCTTCATCAGGCCGATCACGTCGCCGAAGCCGAGGATGCGCGAGGCGAGCCCTTCGGGACGGAACTCCTCGAGGCGATCGAGCGCCTCGCCCATGCCGAGGAACTTGATCGGGGCGCCGGTGGCGGCCTTGACGGAGATCGCGGCGCCGCCGCGGGCGTCGCCGTCGAGCTTGGTCAGGACGACGCCGGTGAGGTCGAGCCGGCGATGGAACTCCCGGGCGGTGTTGACGGCGTCCTGGCCGATCATCGCGTCGCAGACCAGGAAGATGTTCTTCGGCTTGACCTGCCGCTTGATCTCCTCCAGCTCCAGCATCAGCGGCTCGTCGATGGCCAACCGGCCGGCGGTGTCGAAGATCACCATGTCGCGGTGCTGGGTGCGCGCCTCCTGGAGCGCGCGCAGGCAGATCCCCGGCGGGTCCTTGACGTCCGGCTCGGCGTAGACCGGCAGGCGCAGGCGCTGACCCAGCACCTGCAGCTGGTCGACGGCCGCGGGGCGGTAGACGTCGGCGGCGACGAGCAGCGGGTGGTGGCCCTTCTTCATCAGGAACCGGGCCAGCTTGCCCACCGTGGTGGTCTTGCCGGACCCCTGCAGGCCGACCATCATGATCCCGGTGGGCTGGCCCTTCTTGGCGCGGTCGATGCGGGTCTCCACCGGCCCCATCATCTCGGTCAGCTCGCGCTGGCAGATGGCGATGAAGTGGTCGACGGGGGTGACGCGGACGGCCTTGCCCTTCGCATCGGCCTTGAGCTGCACGATCTCGCCCAGGGCCTTCTCCTTGACCCGGTCGAGAAACTGCTTGGTGACCGCGTAGTCGACGTCGGCCTCGAGCAGCGACAGTCGGATGTCGCGCAACGCCTCGTCGATGACGTCCTCGGTCAGCTCGGCCTTGCCGGTCAGGCGGCTCTTGGCGGCGCGGAACCCACGGGTCAGCGTCTCGAACATCGCGGCGTTTCGTACCACAGCGCGGGGCGCGTCGGCAACCCGCATGCCCCGCGCGCCGGCGGACGGGAACGCGCGACCGTCCTCCACGGTTGACGCCCGCCGGCGATTTGGCTACACACCTCCCCGACGCGAGGCAGCTGCGCGCAACGGCCGGAGGAGTGGAAGCACGATGCTGAAAGTGCGCTTCTGGGGAGTCCGCGGCTCGATTCCGACGCCGGGTCCCGCGACGGTCCAGGTCGGGGGCAACACGGCCTGCGTCGAGGTCCGCTGCGGCGGCGACCTGGTGATCTTCGACGCCGGGACCGGCCTGCGCCTGCTCGGCCTGGCGCTGCTCAAGGAGCTGCCGGTCAAGGCCCACCTGTTCTACAGCCACGTGCACTGGGACCACATCCAGGGCTTCCCGTTCTTCATCCCGGCGTTCATCCCCGGCAACAGCTTCAAGCTCTACGGGATGATCAACGTCAGCGGCACGATCGAGGAGACCCTCTCGGGCCAGATGAACTACCCCAGCTTCCCCGTGCGGCTGGGCGAGATGGGGGCGCAGATCGCGTTCCACGACCTGCGCGAAGGCGAGCGGATCGAGCTGCCCGGCGGCGGGCTCGTGACCAACGCGCGGCTCAACCACCCCTCGGGCGTGCTGGCCTACCGCCTCGAGCACCAGGGCCGGTCGGTGGTCTACGCCACCGACACCGAGCACTACGCGATCACCGACCCCAAGCTGGCGAAGCTGGCCCGCGACACCGACCTGCTGATCTACGACGCGACCTACACCCCCGACGAATACGCCGGGAAGACCGACGGCGTGCCCAAGACCGGCTGGGGCCACTCGACGAACGTCGAGGGCGCCCGGCTGGCCAAGGAGCTGGGGGTGAAGCGGCTGGTGCTGTTCCACCACGACCCGAGCCAGAGCGACGAGGCGGTGGCGGAGAAGGAGCGCGGGGCCCAGGCGCTCTTCCCCGAGACCGTCGCGGCCCGCGAGGGGCTCGTGATCGAGTTGTGAGTCGATGGCTCACAACTACC
>CAZMRP010000563.1:0-3951 GCA_964568275.1 uncultured Myxococcales bacterium | reverse complement strand
GATGCCCATCACCCACCCGGATCGGTCAGACCTCAACCAGCGTGCGCGGCAACAGTCGGAGGGCGTCATACCTCGGCCCTTCGCCGGCCGATCAGATCGGCCAGAATTTCCGGAATTCAGTCGGCCAGAATTTCTGGAACTGGCAACGGGCAGTAGAAGTAGTCCACTTGGAGAGACGGACGCGGTCATTGCTGCACTCCGTACGCCGCGTTTACCTCAGCGTTTGGCGTTGTGCCGCCCTGGATAATCCGCTGCCAAAGTGCTTCGCCTGAGAAACCCTCCTCGGTGTACTTCTCAACGTAGTACTCGAACGAACGGAGCGGCTGCGTTCTCTCCAATTCAGCGGCGGCTGCTCGGTCAGCCATCATCGCTCCATCGTAGTCCACCTTCGACCACGATCCGCAGGATGTTCCGGCCTTCCGCTCCCGTCAAGTCGTGAGTCTCCGGCTGTCGTGCAGCCTTCCCCTTGCCGTGTCGCAGAACCTACGTTGCGTTACATTCCAACGGCACGGTGATGAACGACGCGGGGGACATCGATGGGGTTCGGGAACGGCCAAGGCCTCCAGGCAGAATGGCGCTTGGACTTGCTTCCCGCCTCGGCCGGCCTGCTGGCGACGCTGGCCGGCGAGGCGTTCGCGGCCGAGTGCGAGGTCCCGCCGGGGGCTCCCGGCGCGGCCATCGACCTGACGACCGTCGTGCGCGAGAAGCTCGGTCGCGCGTTCCGTGAGGCCGGGATCGAGTCCTCCGCCGAGGAGCTGGTCGGGCGGCTGCTGGGCGCGCCGCTCGACGCGCCGCTGCGCGAGTTGTTCGCCCCGGCCTTCGAGCGGCTGCTGGCGGACGGTCGGGCGGTGGGTTCAGCGCCGACGGCGCAGCAGGCCGATCAGACCGACCAGCAGTAGGAACCACGCCGGGCCGCCGGCGGCGGGAATCGCGCGGCGGCCGCAGCCGCCGTCCTCGAAGGCTTCTTCGAGGGACTCTGCAGCTACGATCGTCCCGGATCACAGGACGGTTGTGGCGCGGTCCGCGGGCTCGGCTGGCTTCGGCTTGACAACAGGGCGTCGGCGCGTATCGTTGACCTCGGATCGAGAGGCCATCGATGGAACCTCGGGGGAGCGGGTTCTTGGACCTCGTGGACGACCGGGAGGGAAGTCCTTCCCCCCCCTGCGCGAAGCATGCCACGCGTCGTTTCGCAGCGTTGTGAAGCCGTGGTGCGAGGGTTGCGTCGCGCCGGCGAGGAGCGGGGCGACCGGCCACGGTCGTCCCCGTTCGACGGCGCGCGGCCCTCCGTCGTGCTGCGAAGTCGCGGAGCAGATGGCTGGATGCCGGGAACTGGGGAGGGCCCCGGACGATCGGAACGACTCGTTCGGGGGCCGGACGCAAGGTCCGCCGAGAAGAGGCCGGGCCGAGGTTGGGAGGAAACGATGCCTGGAAGAACCACGTTCGTCTACGCGCTGCTGACCGGCGCGTTGATGTTGGGTGAGGGGACGTCGGCGCGGGCGCAGACGGCGGAAGCTGCGGCGGTGCCGGAGATCTTCGACGACGCGTTCTATGCCCCCGAGGAGGGGATGTGCTACTCCACGCCGGACGGGGACGGCATCCTGTCCGTCGGAGGTTCGTACTACGACGACATCCGCGTGCCATGCTGGGCCAGCCGGGATCTCAACTGCAAGGGAGACATCGTGATCAACATCGGCGATCTCTGGTCGGGCAAGACTGGCAGCACGACCGAGTTGCACCCGGACGCCTACTACGAGGACGGCGAGTGCGGGTACGGCACGTACGCCGGCTACGTCCCGTCTTCCGACGACGGGTTCTACGCGTACGTGGGTGACGCCTTGGCGATGGTGACGGGAAACTCGAACAGCTACGGGGTCGGAGCGCACCTTCAAGTCTACGAGTTCACCAGTGCGGATTGCAGCACCGGCTACACGAACAGGTCCTGGCTCGACCCCGACTACTACGACGCTGCGTACGGGGGCTACTGGCAGTGCTGCTGGGTTGATCCGTCGTACTCCGACGAGTACCGATCCATGGCCGGCTGGGGCATCGGCGACTGCAGTGACTACGATGACCTCGATCCCGGCGGCACCACGCACCCGACGCCCTCGAACCCGTACTGTCACATGCCGGACGTGTGGATCAACGAGCCCGGAACCTCCGGCTACCGTTCCTACCTCTACCGCATCTACACCAAGGTCTGCCAGAATGCCGCCTGTACGTCGGGTTGCTCCTCGCTTTCCTACCAGAGCGGCTGCTTCCAGATCTACTGGCAGTAGGTTTTCGTGGGGACGTGGCGCATGCGGATTCTGGCGTCGTGTGTCGTCTCGGTCGTTGGGGCCTTCGGTAGTGCCTGTTACATGTCCCACCCTCCGTTTGCGGATTCTGGTGCCGATCAGGACGCTTGGGACGGCCTGGTTGCGGACGCCGACACGACGGCCCCGGACGGTCGGTACTACATGCACGATGCGTGGGACGCCATTCGGCATGTCGATGCCGAGTGCCCGGACGGGATGGTCCTCGTTCCGTCCGGACCGTTCGTCCAGGGCAGTCGGGCCGGGGAAGGCGTCACGCCGGCCGAGGAGCCGGCCCGTGTAGCATGGATGTCGACCTACTGCATCGACCGGACGGAGGTGACGGTTGCGCAGTACTTCGCGTGCGTCGCTGCGGGCCGATGTTCCGGGATCGATCTCACCCTGAACCCGGACCTTTCCAGCAACAACCCGGTTCGCGGTGCCGCAACCCTGGAGTCGTACTGTTCCTGGCGTGGGCACGGGTTCGGCGTCCCGACCGCCGCGGAATGGGAGAAGGCCGCGCGCGGCGGGTGCGAGGTCGTCGTTCCCGCGGACTGCGGGCCCGAGGACGAGCGGCGGTACCCGTGGGGCGACGAGGCCCCGACGTGCGACCGTGCCAACTTCGCCGGGTGCTCGGGTGGACCGCTGCCCGTCGGCGGAAGGGCGGCCGGCGCTTCACCGTACGGGGCGCTCGACATGGCCGGCAATGTCGTCGAGTTCGTCGCGGGGGACGACCTGGTCCGGGTTCCCGACTGGACCTACTGCCATTGTGCTCCCGCCGATCCTGCGGTCCCATGTGTTGAGCCGGCCTGCGGCGGTGCCGGGGGTGCGATTCGTGGAGGGCACTACGACTCGCCGGCCGAGAACCTCACCCTCTCCGAGCGCGGACCCTACGCTCCGGCCGCAGACCTGCACACCGGTTTCCGTTGCGTGTGGACTCCACCTCGTTGAAGCGAGTCAACGTCGGCTCGGACCTCGGCAGCTGCGCAGCACCAGGGCCCACCCGACCAGCACGACCAGCCACGCCGGGCCGCCGGCGGCGGGAATCGCGCGGCAGCCGCAGCCGCCGTCCTCCTCCACGACCACCGGCACGTCGGGACGGACGTCCGTGACGTCCCCCACCGATTCGCCCGAATCGTCGGCAGGCAACTCGGCGTCCGTCGCCGCCTCCGCTTCCGCCTCGATCGGCACGTCGGCGTCGGCGTCCGGGCCGACGTCGAACTCCGCGTCGGCGTCGGCGTCCGCGTCGGTGGCCGTGCCCGGGCAGACCGCGAGGTCGCCCTCTGTCCCCTCCACGTAGACGTCGGAAAAGACCGCGCCGACCGGCATGCCGGCGTCGCCGACCGCGGTGGGCCGCGGTGTCCCGAGCGAGAAGTGCAGGACCGACGGGCCGAACGTCAGCCCCGACCCGGACCAGTCGATGTCGTGGACCAGCGCGTCGTTGCGGTAGTAGCGCGTGTGCCCGCCGCTCCATTCGACCCGCAGCGTCTGCGGCGAGCCGTCCCAGCTGCCGTCGCCGCCGTACGGCTCCTCGAAGAACTCTTCGCAGCCGCACGCGTCGTACCCCGGGGCGCCCGACGGGCACATCCCCCACATCAGCTTCTGCATGCCGCGCCGCGCCTCGTCGATCTCCGACCAGCCGTAGACGCGGATCATGCAC
>CAZMRP010000562.1:0-3953 GCA_964568275.1 uncultured Myxococcales bacterium | reverse complement strand
TGCCGCAGCACGTCGGTGCCCAGGGCCCGGGTCAGCGCCAGCACGCGCCGGCCGCCGAGCCAGACGCCGGCGAGGTACGGACTGCCGGGCCAGCCGGCGCGCGTCACGAGCGGCGCGCTCTGTGCGAACAGCGTCGCGGTCCGGTCGAGCTCGAGCCGCAGCAGCTCCGCGCAGCCGGGGGTCGCGCGCTGCGCCAGCAATTCGGCCGGCGGCACGCCGCAGCGCTCCAGATCCTCGAGCGGCACGTACAACCGGTCGCGCGGGAGGTCGACCGACAGGTCCTGCCAGAAGTTGGCGAGTTGCAGGGCGGTGCACAGCCGATCCGACCCGTCGCGCCGCCGCGGGTCGTCGATGCCCAGCGTCTGCAGCACCAACCGCCCCACCGGGTTCGCCGAGCGCCGGCAGTAGTCGTGGAGCTCGGCGAACGTCGCGTAGCGCCGCACGCGGACGTCCTGCCGGAAGGCCGACAGCAGGTCGAGGAACGGTCCGACGTCGTAGCCGAAGCGCGCCGCCGAGTCGCGCAGCGCCACGAACACCGGATGCTCCGCGTCGCCGGCGAAGCAGCGCCGCAACTCGGTCTCCCAGCCGTCGAGCAGCCGTTCGCGCCGGCCCTCGAAGGCCGGCTCGTCCGCGAAGTCGTCCGCCGTGCGGGCGAAGGCGTAGATCGCCGCCAGCGCCTCGCGCTGCGCCCGCGGGAAGGGCGCGGCGAGCACCGGGAAGTTCTCGTAGTGCCCGGACGCCCGCGCCGCGCAGTAGCGTCGCGCGGAGGCGACGTCCAGGCCGGGCGCAGGTCCCAGCGCCGGGGAGGCTCCCCATGGTGCGGGAAGGGACGACGGCTCGCCGATTGCAGCGACGGCAGGCATGGCGTCGGCGCGCCTCGCACGTTCCGTGCCGCCCGGGCGGCAGCCAGGTACGGCGGCAGTCCTGGCGGCGAGCGGCGCCCGCGCCGCCCGGCGAACCCGCCGGAACGGCACGAGCTATCCCGTCCTGCCCCGCCGCGTCCGGCACCGCGACGCGAGGGCCACGCGCACAACGCAGGTCGGAGCGGTGACCACAGTTCCGCACGCGTCGTGCGTCGGCGCACGTCGGAAGCCCTGGTGGGCCGCGGAGCGCCCTCGAGGCCGCTTCGTGCGGATCCGCTCGAAACGGCCCGTGCGGGGCCGTCCCGTCGCGTGCGACGGGCGGTTGGTGGAGCGGTCCCGCACGCCCGGCGGGCGTCGGGTGCCGGTGCCGGGCTTGGCCTGGTCCTTGCTCGGCGGGCGGCGGACGTCGGCACGGCGGGGCCTGCCGCGGCGAGGTGACGGATGGGCGAATCGGCGCTCTTGACCCTGCGTGCGGAGTTGCAGGAGGTGAACTTCGCCTTGCTCGAGCTGTTGAGTCGTCGGGCGAGGCTGGTAACCGAGGTGCAGGCGATCAAGAGTCGCGACGGGATTCCGACCTACGTGCCGGAGCGCGAGCAGGCGATGCTGGACGAGCTGGCGGAGGCGAATCCGGGGCCGTTTCCCGTCGACACGATCCGCCACCTGTTCAAGGAGATATTCCGGGCGTCGGTCCAGCTGATGGAAACCGAGCAGCGCCGGGTGCTCAAGGTGAGTCGCGCCTCGGGGGAAGCGGACCTGCTGCTGCGGGTCGGGGGCGAGCTGATCGGCGGGGAGCCGGTGGTGATCGCGGGGCCGTGCTCGGTCGAGGACGCGGGGCAGATGGATGCCGTGGGGCGGAAGCTGCGCGCGCTGGGGCTCGGGCTGCTGCGCGGCGGGGCGTACAAGCCGCGCTCCTCGCCCTACGCGTTCCAGGGCCTGGGCCGGGCGGGGCTGGAGCTGCTGCGGGCCACCGCCCGCCGTCACGGGCTGGCGACGGTGACCGAGGTGATGGACACCCGGACCGTGGAGTTGGTGGCCGAGTACGCGGACGTGCTGCAGATCGGCTCGCGCAACATGTACAACTACGACCTGCTGCGCGAGGTGGGCCGGGCGGGCAAGCCGGTGCTGCTCAAGCGCGGGTTGTCGGCGACGCTGGAGGAGTTCCTGTGGGCCGCGGAGTACGTGGTGCTCCACGGCAACAAGCAGGTGATCCTCTGCGAGCGGGGGATCCGGACCTTCGAGACCCAGACGCGCAACACGCTGGACCTGTCGGGCGTGGCGCTGCTGCGTCGGCAGACCTGGCTGCCGGTGCTGGTCGACGTGAGCCACGCGGCGGGCCGCAAGGACATCCTGGCGCCGCTGGCTCGGGCCGCGCTGGCGGCGGGGGCCCACGGGATCATGGTCGAGACCCACCCGTGCCCCGCCGTCGCCCGCTCCGACGCCCAGCAGCAGCTCGACTTCGACGAGCTCGAGCGGTTCCTGGACGAGGCGGGCTTGCGGCGCGCGACGGCGCCGCGACGCGCCGCCGGCGAGAACTGAGCGGAACGCCGCGGCGCGTCGACCCGCGCCGCGCGGGAAGGACGGGAACGGATGAAACTGTCGGTGGCCTGCAACTTCGACGACGCGCTGCTCGACGGGCTGCGCGGCTATCCGGTCTACGAGATCTACGGCAAGCTGACCGCCGACTACTTCGGCGGCGGGCGGCCGTCGTTCTACCTCCCGGAGGTGAGCCGCGAGGCCCTGGCGCGCTACGTCGCGCGGACCCACGAGCACGGCATCGCCTTCAACTACCTGCTCAACGCCTCGGCGATGGGCAACCTCGAGTTCACCCGCGACGGCCAGCGACGGATCGAGGAGCTGCTGGAGTGGCTGGACGGCATCGGGGTCGACTCGGTCACCGTGGCCGGCGTCTACTTCCTGCGGCTGGTCAAGCGCCGCCAGCCGCGGCTCAAGGTCCGCGTCAGCTCGCACCGCTTCACCGACACCCCGCGCAAGGTGCGGTTCTGGGTCGACAACGGCGCGGACTACATCGTCGTCTCCGAGGTCAACATCCACCGCGAGTTCAAGGTGCTGGAGGCGATGCAGCGGGCGGCCGGCGGCGTCGAGCTGCAGCTGATCGTCAACAACTGGTGCCGCCAGGACTGCGCCATCGCCGGCAACCACGCCGTCGGCCTCAACGCCGCCTCCCAGTCCCACTCCAAGGGCTTCCCGCTCGACTACTGCTCGATCGTCTGCAACGAGCTGCGCCTGCGCGAGCCGGTGAACTACCTGCGGGCCAACTGGATCCGGCCCGAGGACCTGCAGCACTACGAGGCGCTGGGGTACCACAACTTCAAGATCGTCGAACGCAACACGCCGACGCAAATCCTGCTCGAGCGCGTCCGGGCCTACGCCGAGCGGCGCTACGACGGCAACCTGCTCGACCTGGTCCAGAACTACGCCTACCCCTACGAGAAGTTCGGCCCCCGAGCCGCCGACGCCTTCTCCCTGCGCCGGATGGCGCGCTACTTCATCAAGCCCCAGGCGATCAACCTGCTCAAGTTCCCCAAGGTGATCGAGTTCGGCAAGACCGCCTCCGTGCTCTACCCGCTGATCGGGCCGAATCCCGTCCAGATCGACAACCGCGCCCTCGACGGCTTCCTCGATCGCTTCCTCGCGCAGGGCTGCCAGGACACCGACTGCGAGGACTGCCGCTACTGCCACGACTGGGCCGCGCGCACCGTGCGGATCGATCCGGAGTGGCGCGAGAAGATGCAGGCGATCTACAACGACCTGCTGGAGGAGACGGACGGCGGCGGCCTGTGGGAGTCGTACCTCGCCACCGCCACGGAAGCCGTGGGCGGCCTCGTCGGTCGCGTCCGTCCGCAAGCCTGATGACGTACGACGCGGACGTGATCGTCGTCGGTGCCGGTCCCGCGGGGTCGCTCGCGGCGCTGACCGCGGCCCGGCTGGGCTACCGCGCGCTGCTGCTCGAGGCCCGGCGGTTCCCCCGGGTCAAGCCGTGCGCCGGCGGGGTCTCGCCGCGCGCCCGCGGCCTCTTGCGGCGCCTCGGGCTGTGGCACGGGGTCGAGCGGGTCGGGTACTGGATCCGCG
>CAZMRP010000561.1:0-3955 GCA_964568275.1 uncultured Myxococcales bacterium | reverse complement strand
AGCAGCACGGCCAGGCCGAGCTCGAGCGTGCCGACGGCGGCCTCGAGCCGGGCACGATCGCCGCGCGCCGACTCGAGCACCTGGCGCTGGCGCAGCAGGTCGGCGGCGCCGGCCTGCCCGATGGCGAAGCGCAGCTCCACCAGCTCCAGCACGCGGCGGTTCCGCTCGAGCTGCCGCTCGAGCAGCTCGAGCTGCGCCCGCTGCTCGACCAGCTGGAACCAGAGCGTGGCGACCTGTGCCGCCACGGAGATCGCCGCGACGTCGACGGCGTCGCGCGCGGCCCGCGCGTCGAGCTGCGCCGCGTCGGCGGTGGAGCGCACGCGCCCCCACAGGTCGACCTCGTAGCCCGCCGCGAGCCCGGCGCCCAGGTCGAGACCGCCGCCCGCGGAGGAGAAGGCGTAGCCGAGGCCGGCCGAGGCATCGACGGTCGGGTAGAAGTCGGCCCCGGCCTTGCGCGCCGCCGCCTCAGCCTGCCGCAGCCGGTCCCAGGCGACCTGGAGGTCGAGGTTGCCGGCGAGGGCGCGTTCGACGAGCGCGGTGAGCTGCGCGTCGCCGAACAGGGTCCACCAGCGCTCCGGCAGCGCGCCCTCGCCCGACTCCGTGAAGTGCTCGGGGATCTCCACCGGCGCGCGGACCGGCCCGGAGGTCGCCCCACAACCCGCAAGGACCAGCCCGAGAACGGCGAAGAGCAGGCCGGTCGCCGGGGCGACGACGACATCCCGCGGCCCCCCGCCGGACCTGGCGGCGGGACGCGCGGACGGCCGCCCGGGAGCGTCGCGGCGGCGCCTTGGGGAACGGTCGTGTGGGGCCAGAGCCGCCATCGTCGGTCACCTCGTCCCAGGAGCTCCACCTGGGTCCCCGCCGCCCTGCAGCATACCCCAGCCGGGGCGGCGTTTTGCTAGCGGTTTCGCCAAGAAACGCAAAGTTCCGTGAAGCTCCGCTTGATGTTTCTTCACGGACGGGCGGCGCGGGATCGGGTAGCATCCGGAGTGCCGGGAGGCAGGAGGGTCGCGGTGCAGATCCTGGTGGTGGACGACGACGTCGAGTTGTGCGAGTTGCTCCGGGACTACCTGGCCTCGGAGGGGTTCGCCGTCGAGGTGGCGAACGACGGCCCGGCGGGGCTGGTGGCGGCGTTGTCGGGCCGCAGCGGGCTGGTGGTGCTGGACGTGATGCTGCCGGGCCTGAGCGGCTTCGAGGTGCTGCGGCGGCTGCGCGAGCGCGTGGCGGTGCCGGTGGTGATGTTGACGGCGCGGGGCGACGACGTGGACCGCATCGTCGGGCTCGAGATGGGCGCGGACGACTACCTGCCGAAGCCGTTCAACCCGCGGGAGCTGGTGGCGCGGATTCGGGCGATCCTGCGGCGGGCGGAGCGGCCGACGGGGGGGACCGTCGAGGGCGAGGGGCTGACGGTGGGGGACGTGGAGCTGCGGCGCAGCTCGCGGACCGTGCTGCGCGGCGGCGAGGAGGTGACGCTCACCGGCGTGGAGTTCGCGCTGCTCGACGCGCTGCTGGCGGCGGCGGGCCGGGTGGTGTCGCGCGACGAGCTGGCGCGCAAGGTGCTCGGTCGGGAGCACTCGCCCTACGACCGGAGCATCGACGTGCACATGAGCAACCTGCGGCGCAAGCTCGGGCCGGGTGCGGGCGGGGCGGAGCGGATCAAGACCGTGCGGGGGAGCGGCTACGTCTACGCCGCCGGGGGCTGACGATGCGCAGCCTGTCCCTCCGCATCCTGCTCACCTTCTGGCTGGCGATGGCGCTGATCGCGGCGGCCTACGCCCTGATCTTCGTGCAGAGCGAGTCGTCCTGGCGGCGCGAGCGGTTCGCCTACTTCGCCGGGCGCGCCCTGCGCGGGCAGGGCGTGGAGGTGGTGGAACGGCTGGAGCGGGAGGGCGAGGCGGCGGCGCGGGAAGCGTGGCGGGAGTTCGAGCGTCGGACGCAGCTGCGGGGCGCCCTGCTCTGCGGCCCGGAGCTCGCGCCGTGCGCGGCGCTGGCGGCCCCGTCGGAGGAGCTGCGGGTGCTGGCGCGGGAGGCGACCGCGACCGACACGCTCCGCTCGAGCCTCGACACGACCATCGACCGCTTCGCCGTGCCGCTGGGCGGCGACCCGCCGGCGCGCTACGTGGCGGTGGGGGAGCTGCCGCATCCGACGCGCTTCGAGCGTTGGCTGGGGATGGACACGGCGTGGCTGCGGCTGCTGGTGGCGCTGCTGGTGGGCGGGATCGTCGGCGGCCTGTTGGCCCGCCAGCTCGCCCGACCGATCCACCGGCTGCGGGAGGCCGCGCGGCGCCTGGAGGCGGGCGACCTGGGGGCCCGGGTCGGGACGACGATGGGACGGCGCCGCGACGAGCTCGCGGCGCTGGGGCGCGACTTCGACCGGATGGCGGAGCGCATCGAGTCGCTGGTCGAGGGCGAGCGGCGGCTGCTGCGCGACGTGTCCCACGAGTTGCGCTCTCCGCTGGCACGGATCCAGGTGGCGCTGCAGCTGGCCCGCGCCAAGGCCGGGGACGCCGCGGGCGGGGCGCTGGACCAGATCGAGCGGGACGCGGAGCGGCTGAGCGAGCTGGTCGGGCAGATCCTGACCGTCACGCGGCTCGAGCACGCGCCGGACGAGCGGCGGACGACGCCGGTGGCGCTGGCCGAGCTGTTGCGGCAGGTCTGCGAGGACGCCGACTTCGAGGCGCGCGGCCGGGGACGGCGGGTCGAGCTGGCGCCGGTCGAGCCGGCCGCGGTGCGCGGCGTCGAGGAGGTGCTGCGGCGGGCCGTGGAAAACGTGGTGCGCAACGCCGTGCGCTGGACGACGGAGGGCACCACGGTCGACGTGCGCCTCGAGCGGACGGCGGGGGCGAGCGGCGCGCCGCGGGTGCGGGTCCGCGTGCGCGACCACGGTCCGGGCGTGCCGCAGGCGGAGCTGCCCGGCATCTTCCAGCCGTTCCGGCGCGTGGACGACGCGCGCCGGCGCGAGGACGGCGGGGTCGGCCTCGGACTGTCGATCACCGAGCGCGCGGTGAAGGTGCACGGCGGGACGGTCGAGGCGCGCAACCACCCCGACGGCGGCCTCGAGGTGACGCTCGAGCTGCCGGCGGAGCCGGCCGCGTGACGGGCGAGCGGGAACCCCGGAACGAGGACGAGCGGGACGACTGGGTCGACCGGGTGACCGCCGCGGCGCGTTGGCTCGGGTTCAACCCGATCAAGGTGCGCTGGCGGCTCGAGGCCTGGCGCTCGCGGACGCGGGCGCGGCGCGACGAGCTGGCGATGCGCGCGGACCTGGTCCGCCGCCGCCAGCAGAACTGCCCGCAGTGCGGCCGGCTGTCCGACGGCGGGGAACGCCGCTGCCCGTCCTGCGGCGCAGCGCTCGAGGGCCGGGCCACGCTGCTGCTGCGCCGCATCGGCCTCGCGCTGCCGGAGTTCGTCTCCGTCAGCTCGCTGCTCGCCGCGGCGATCCTGGTGGTGTACGCGCGGACCGCCGCGGCGCAGGCGGGGGCCGGGTGGTTCGAGCTGCGAATCGACACGCTGGTGCGGTTCGGGGGGCAGTGGCCGCCGCTGGTGGACGCGGGGGAGTGGTGGCGGCTCGGCACGGCGGTGTTTCTGCACGCCGGCGTGCTGCACCTGGTGTTCAACCTGCTGGCGCTGTCGCAGGTCGGGCCGGCCGTCGAGACGGTGTTCGGCCGGTCGCGGATGCTGTTCCTGTTCATGCTGACCGGACTGCTGGCCAGCCTGGCCAGCTATGCCGTCGGACGCAACGCGGTGTCGATCGGCGCGTCCGGGGCGATCATGGGGCTGATCGGCGTCGCCGCCGGCTGGGGCCACCGCTCGGGCACCGCCCGCGGCCGCGACGTGCGCAACCGGATGCTGCAATGGGCGGCCTACACGATGCTGTTCGGGTTCCTGATCCGCGCCGACAACGCGGCGCACCTGGGCGGCTTCGTGGCCGGCGGAGCGCTCGGACTGTTCCTGC
>CAZMRP010000560.1:0-3965 GCA_964568275.1 uncultured Myxococcales bacterium | reverse complement strand
CGTCGGGCCGGCGGGCGGCGGCGTCGCGGTCGTCCCGGCGGACGGGTCGCGGTCCTTCTTGCGGGCGGCGAGCGACGCCAGCAGGAGCGCGGCGGCGAGCCAGGCGCGGCGCGTCGGGGTCGGGTGTTGCATCGGTCGGCTCCTCTCGAGGGCTGCGGCCCTCAGCTGCGGGCGCCCGCGCCGTCCGGGTCGACGGTCGGGAGCACCACGGTGAAATCGGCGCCGCGGCCCGCCTCGCTGTGCACCTCGATCGTGCCGCCCGCATCCTCGACGATGCGCTGCGACAGGGCGAGGCCCAGGCCGGTGCCGCGTTCCCGGGTGGTGTAGAACGGGATGAAGATCCGCGGCACGAGCTCCGCGGGGATGCCGGGCCCGTGGTCGCGGAAGCGCACGGCGAGCCGGCGGCCGCCGGCCGTAGTGCGCCCCGGGGCCGTGGGTCCCGAGTCGCGGCGGGCGGCGACGACGACCTCGAGCCGGCCCTTGCCGTGCATCGCCTGGGCGGCGTTGAGCCCCAGGTTGAGGAACACGCGGAGCAGGCGGTCCGGGTCGACGGGGACGGCGGGCAGGGCCTCGCCGAGCGGGGCGTCGAGCTCCAGACCGCTCCCGAACTCGGCGGCCAGCATCTGCAGGCAGCGGCGCAGCACGGGGACGACGTCGACCTGCGCGGGGCCCGTGGGGCGCGGGCGGGAGTACTCGAGGAAGTCGGTCACCACGCGGTTGAGGCGATTGGATTCCTCGACCAGGATCTCGATCAGCTCCCGCGATTCGGCCGGCGGGTCCTCGGCCAGCAGTTGGGCCGCGGCCTTGATCGACCCCAGCGGGTTGCGGATCTCGTGGGCCAGGCCGGCGGACATCTCGCCGACCACCGCCAGCCGGTCCCGGACCTTGAGCTGCCGGTACAGCTCGATGCTCTCGGCGGCGATGGCGATCTGCACGGCGATCGGCGCCAGCCCCAGCTCCTCGTCCGGCCCCAGCCCCTCCGGCACCCGCTCGTCGCGCACGGCGAGCAGTCCCAGCGTGCGCGATTCGCCGCGCACCGGGAACACCGTGTCGGCGCGCAGATCCTCGGCGAGGCTGAGCGCCAGGTCGAGCGCCTCGACCTTGCGCACGTCCCGCGCTTCCGCCGCCGCCTCGCGTTGCCGGCGCAGATCGCGGCGCCGCACCGGCTCCTCGCCCGCGAACAGGTCGAGCAGCGGGCGGGCGGTCGTGACGTCCAGCTCGGGGATCGGCGGCGGTCCGAAGCAGCCGCGGCGCACCAGCGACAGCCCGTCGGCCGACAGCAGGTACAGCGCGCCGTGGGTGAAGCGGCTGCTCTCCTCGAGCAGCGTGACCACCGCGTCGGCGATCTCCTCCACCGTCCGCAGGCGTCCCAGGCGGCGGCGCAGCGCCAGTGCCGCCGCCTCGAACTGCGACCGCTCGCGCACGATGATCTCCCCGATCTTCTGCTCGACCGTGATGCGCAGCGGGTCGAACACGATCAGGATCACGAACGCCCCGGCGATGGCGTTGACGAAGAACCAGGTCGACGTGCCGATCCACTGCACCAGCGCGTAGAAGATTCCGGCCAGCACCACCGCCAGCGCTCCCAGCACCGCGAACCGCCCGAACACCTCGTACAGGTCGAGCAGCCGGTACAGCAGCAGCGCCTGCGACAGGGTGTAGACGAAGATCATCGTCAGGATCGGGCCCAGCGGCGGGAAGTCGACCCCGACCCGCGGCAGGTAGTCGAGCAGCGAGAAGGTCAGCGCCGTCGCGCCGCCGATCACCAGCACCATGATCCGCGCGCTCTCGACCCGCGACTCCACCCGGCGCGACCAGCGGTAGAGGTACAGACAGGCGCCGTAGAGCAGTCCGCCGCTGTAGGCGAACAGGCCGTAGGCGACCACCGGCTCCTGCCACCACGGCGAGGCGACCGCGGCGAGGGCCACGACGCCGAGCGCGGTGCCGACCTGGACGAAGCGCGAGCTGCGCGACTCGGCCCCCCGGAAGGCGTGGAAGAACCGGATCGCCGTCTGCGGCAGCAGCACCAGCGCCACGTTGGCCAGCCGGTTCCAGTGCTCGGCCGGCTCCCAGGCGTGGAACAGCTCCAGCAGGTACCACAGCAGCAGCGAGCCGCAGAACAGCACGAACAGGTTGAGCCGGCGGGTCTTCGCACGCCGCAGCACGACGCTGAGCAGGATCGCCGCGGCGAACACCACGCCCAGCAGCACGCTGTTGACCCACGGATCGTACACGGCGGCAGACTAGCAGGGAGCGAGGGGATAGGGGATAGGGGATCGGGGATCGGGGTGCGCGGCGCCGCGAAGTGGCGCGGGCGGCGGGGGGCGGCTAGCATGGAGCCGTGCAGGCGCACGTCGACCGGTTCCTGTACCACCTCGAGGTCGAGCAGGGCTGCTCGTCCCATACCGTGGCCGGCTACGCCGTCGACCTGCGCCGCTTCGCCGAGCATCTCGAGCGGCGGGGCCGGCCGCTCGAGCAGGCCACCGAGGAGGACGTCACGTCGCTGCTGGTGGCGGCCTCGAAGGCCGGGCTCGCCCCCCGCTCCGCCGCCCGGCTGCTCTCCGCCGTGCGCTCGCTGCTGCGCTTCCTGGTCGACGAGGGCTCGCTCAAGACCAGCCCGGCGCGCCGCGTCAAGGTGCCGCGGCTGCCGCGCTCGCTGCCGAAGCTGCTGCAGGAGCGCGAGGTGCGGGCGCTGCTGGCGGCGCCCGACGAGCGGACGCCGGAGGGCGTGCGGGACTCGGCGATGCTGCACGTGATGTACGCCGCCGGGCTGCGCGTCTCCGAGCTGTGCCGGCTGCAATGGGGCGACCTGAACCTCGAGGTCGGCTTCGTCTCGGCCTACGGCAAGGGGCGCCGCCGGCGGCTGGTGCCGCTGGGCGAGGTGGCGGCGGCCAAGGTGCGGGCCTACCTCGAGGTGCGGGGTCGCTGGGCCAAGGCGGGCGAGGACGCGCTGTTCGTCAGCCGGAAGGGCGGCGCGATGTCGCGCCAGCACTTCTGGCGCAAGGTCCAGCACTACGCCCGACAGGCCGGGATCCGCGACGACGTCTCCCCCCACTGGCTGCGGCACTCGTTCGCCACCCACCTGCTGATCCACGGCGCCGACCTGCGCTCCGTGCAGACGATGCTCGGACACGTCGACATCTCGACCACCGAGATCTACACGCACCTCGACCGGACCCATCTGCGCAAGGTCGTCGAACGGCACCACCCCCGCGGGTAGACCGGTTCACTCGAGCAGCGCCACCGTCGTCCGCAGCAGCGCCGCGAGGTGCGGGCGGACCAGCGCCAGGGACACCACCAGCGCGCCGAGGCCGAGCACGGCGCGCAGCGGCAACGCGAGGAAGTAGCCCTCGAAGCCGGGCGAGACGCGCGCCGCCATGCCCAGCGCCACGTCGAGCAGCAGCGAGACGCCGAGCACCGGGGCGGCGAGCAGGAGGCCGACCTCCCAGGAGCGCCCGAACAGCGCCAGGCTCTCTGCGACGAACGCGCCGGGCTCGAGCAGTCGGGCGGGGAGCGTCGCCACCGGGAACGCCTCGACCGAGCGCAGCAGGGCGCCGAGCAGCACCAGCAGGCCGCCGGAGGCGGCGAGCAGGGCGAGGACGGCGACGAGCAGGAACGCGCCGAGCGGGCTCGTGGCCTCCCCGGACCCGACGAACACCTCGGCCATCGTCGCCCCGCGGAACAGGTCGGAGAAGCGCCCCGCGGCCTCGAAGGCCGTCAGCAGGAACGCCACGACGGTGCCGAGCGCCAGGCCGACGAGCGCCTCCTTGACGGCCAGCGCCACGGCGACGCCGGGTTCCAGCACGTCCAGCGGCACGGGGAGCGCGGCGGGGAGCGCGCCGACGGCGAGCGCCGCGGCCAGCCCCAGGCGCAGCGCGGTGCCGACCTCTCCCAGCGCCGGGAGCGGCGCCACGGTCAGCAGCACCAGCAGCAGCACCGCCAGCAGCGCCGCCGCCACCAGCGTC
>CAZMRP010000559.1:0-4002 GCA_964568275.1 uncultured Myxococcales bacterium | reverse complement strand
GTGGCGTAGACCGAACGGACCTGCCCGCGGAACGGCTCGAGCGCCGCCCGGAAGTCGAGCGCCGTGGCGAAGCGCCGACCGACCTCGCGGGTCAGCGCCCGCCGCAGGATCGCCTCGAGCTCCTCGTCGAGGTCCGGGCGGAAGCGACGCAGCGGCGGCACGTCCTGCGTCGCGATCGCCGCCAGCCGCTCGCCCCGCGACGTCGCGTCGTGCGGACGGCGCCCGGTGAGCGCGCGGAACAGGATCACGCCGACGGCCCACAGGTCGGCGCGGTGGTCCACCCCCCGGCCGCCCTGGGCCTGCTCGGGCGACATGTACGTCGGTGTCCCGAGCAGCACGCCGGTGCGCGTGAAGTGCGAGACCCGGTCGCCGCCCAGCACCTTGGCCACCCCGAAGTCGAGCAGCTTGACGAAGTCCTGTCGCTCGCCGAGCTGCGTGAGGAACACGTTGGCCGGCTTGAGGTCGCGGTGCACGATCCCGCGCTCGTGCACCGCCGCCAGCCCCGTCAGCATCTGGCAGACGATGTCGATGATTCGCGGCACCGCCATCGGCCGCTCCGCTCGCATCGCCTCCTCGAGCGTGCAACCCTCGAGCAGCTCCATCACGATGTACGGCCCGCCGTCGGGGGTGGTGCCGAAATCGGTGAGCGCCACCAGGTGCGGGTTGCCGACCTTGCTGACGGCGACCGCCTCCTGCTGGAACCGGATCAGCGTCTGGGCGTCGCCGGCGAACTCCGGCCGCAGCAGCTTGACGGCGAACTCGCGTCCCAGCGCGGTGTGCGTCGCGACCCACACCACGCCCATCCCCCCCTGTCCGAGCGGTCGGGTGAGCCGGTACTTGCCGTCGATCACGCGGCCCTGCAGCTCGTCGTCCACGCCCGGCACGGTAGCAGCCTCGCGCGAAGGCGCCAAGTCGCAGCAGGTGGGTCGCAGCAGGTGGGGAAGTCTCGCGCGAAGGCGCCAAGGCGCGGGGACGCAGGGGCCTTACCTACTCCGGAAGGTCGTGGACGAGGCGCACGATGCCGTCCTTGATCCGGGTCTCGCCGAAGTTGAGCAGCAGCCCAAGGCGCTTGCCCGCCAGACGGACGTACGTCAGCACCTGCTTGGGGTGCACGGGTACGAGCCGCTCGACGGACTTCAGCGCGACAATGACCAGATCATCCACGATGAGGTCGGCACGGAATCCGATGTCGAACGAGAGATCCTCGAAGCGAACGGCGATCGGTACCTGACGCCCGACGTGATGACCTCTCCGTATCAACTCGTGGGCCATGGCAAGCTCGTAGACGGACTCCAGCAGGCCCGGACCGAGCACAGTGTGTACCTTGTACGCCGCGTCGACGATGTCACGTGCGACCAGGTTCTCGCGCGGTTGCCGGTTCATGGTTACCTCCCGACGTGTGTTCTTCATCGCGTGACGACCGACCATTGTTGTTTCACCGCCGCCTCCTGCTGCGGCTTGGCGTCTTTGCGCGAGCGTTCCGTTCGATGAAGCCTTGCGGCTTGGCGTCTTCGCGCGAGATCCGTCTTTGCGCGCCGCCCATTCCCCGGTATCGTCGGCCCATGCTCGACTTGGCGCGACTGCCCGACGAGGTGCGCGCGATCCTGGCGCGCGACGGGTTTGCCGAGTTGCCGTTCGACGAGCTGGCGGCGGGCTTGGCCCGCGACGGCTTCGACCCCGAGCGCAACCGTCTCCAGGGCCTCGTCGAGCCGCCGTTGCCGGGGGCCGTGGAGGTGTTGCCGGAGGAGGACGACCCGGAGCATCGACGGCTTGCCGACGCCGGCCGCGAGGCGCTCGCGGCCGGTCGGGTCGGCGCGATCGTGCTCAACGGCGGCATGGCGACGCGTTTCGGCGGCGTGGTCAAGGGCACGGTCGTCGCGGCCCGCGGCCGGTCGTTCCTGGAGCTCAAGCTGCGGCAGGCGCACCACGCGTCGGCCGGCCGCGCACCGGTCTGGTTGATGAACAGCTTCGCCACCGCGGAGGCCACGGCACGGCACCTCGAGACGCTCGGGCTGCCCGGCGAGGTGCGGACGTTCGAGCAGTTCGCGGCGCCGCGGCTGACCGAGCGGGGCGAGCTGCTGCTGCTGGACGGTCGGCCGTCGCTCTACGCCCCCGGGCACGGCGACCTCCCGGACGCCTTTCGCCGCAGCGGGGAGCTGGCGCGGTTCCGGGCCGCCGGCGGCCGGCTGCTCGTGGTCTCCAACGTCGATAATCTCGGGGCAGGGCTCGACCCCGCCATTCTCGGTTGGCATCTGGCCCGGGGCCGGGCGATGACGGTCGAGCTGGTCGACAAGCTGCCCGGGGACGTGGGGGGGTTGCCGGCGCGGGTCGACGGCCGGATGACCATCGTCGAGGCGTTCCGCATTCCGCGCGCCTTCGAAACGGATCGGATTGCGGTCTTCAACACGAATACCTTCGTGTTCGACGCGGCGCTGTTCGAGCGGTCCTGGCCGTTCGACTGGTTTGCCGTGCGCAAGCGCGTCGGCGACCGGTCGGCGGTGCAGTTCGAGCGGCTGGTCGGGCAGCTGGCGGACTGGGTGGAGGCGTCGTGGCTGCGCGTGCCCCGGACGGGACCGGCGAGCCGGTTCCTGCCGGTCAAGGTGCCCGAGGACCTGGCGCTGCGCGGGTCGGAGATCGAGGCGGTGCTGGGCCGCATTTCGTGACCCGTCGGTGCGGTCCGTGGTACCTTGACTCTCGCACGCAGAGCCGTCACGGCCGAAGCCACGACGTGGGGGACGGGTGGATGATGTCAGCACTTCAAATCGCAAGCCGTTCGCTCGGAGCTTCGACGAATCGCTCCGCCGGCCGCCCGGTCGTCGGGCGCCGGGTGCTGCTGGTCCTGATGCTGCTGGCGGTGCTCGTCGGGTGCTCGCGCCGCAAGGACGAGGGCCCGAGCCGGGCGGTGCCCGGCGGGCCGTCCGACGAGGTGATGAACCGCATCGTCGGGCAGCTCGGCCGGCCGGCCCAGCTCGCCGAGGGGCTGCAGGCGCTGCACGACCTGCTCGGGCCGCTCAAGGAGAAGGAAGCCGCCGGGGGCGACGACGCGGCGCTGGCGGTGCTGGCCGAGGTGACGCTGCCGGCGCTGCTGTCGGCGTCGAAGACGACGCCGGCGGGGCCGGCGCGGCTGCAGGTGGCCGAGGCGTTCCGGCAGCTTGCGCACCACGCCCGGGACGCCGCCCTGCGCAAGCGCGTGGCCGAAGAGGCCTACCTGCCGGTGTTGCGCAACTTCGCCGCCAAGGGGGGCGACGCGGCCGAGGCGCACGCGACGGTCGACGGCCTGCTCCGCCTGGTGATGCCGGCCGGCGGGCTCGACCCGCTGTTCACCGAGGACCTGTTCGCCGCGGTCACCGCGTTGCACGACGTGGCCGGCGCGATCCGCAGCCGCTGGGCCTGCACCGACTGGCACGGCCGCGACCCGGCCCCCGCCGGCGCCGCGGGCGCCGTGCGCCCCCAGGATCTGCTCGTCGCCTGCCTGCGCGGCACCGCACGGCTGCTCGACTGCCGCGAGGCCGTCGAGTCCCAGTCGATGGGCGTCGAGACGTTGGCCAATGCGTTGCGCGAGTCGACGGCCTACCAGGACCCGGCGGTCCATCTCGTCGCCGCCGAGAGCGTGGAGCGCATCGCGCACCGGCTGGACGCGGCCGCCGTGCGGGAGCTGTCGGCCGCGCTGGTCGAGGCGTTGTTCGCCGGCGAGGAGGTCGGCGACGGGCTCGCCGTGCAGTACACCGCCCGCCGGCTGCTGACCCGCCTCGGCTCGCGCAGCCGCGACGACCGCGAGCTGGTCGTCGAGGAGCTGCTCAAGGGTTTGGCGCTGGAGCTGGAGCCCGAGTTCGCGACCCAGTTCCCCCTGCTCGTCGCGCTCGGCACCAACCCGCGCCTCGATCTGCTCCGCCTGCCCTGCGGCGGACGGCTCGGCGTCGCCTGCGCCGGGGAGCAGGCGGCGCTGGCGGCCTGGCGCGACCAGCCCGGCGCCACGGCCGCCGAGGCCGCCTGCAACGCCGG
>CAZMRP010000558.1:0-4012 GCA_964568275.1 uncultured Myxococcales bacterium | reverse complement strand
GACTGGAGGGTGTCGTGCCGGGCACGGTGCTGGTCGACGGTTCGCGCTGGAGCTGGGCCGTGCAGGTCTTCGAGCAGCGGGTGGAGACCACCGAGTTCCTCGTCGGGCCCGGCCGGCGCCTCGAGTCGCCGCGGTTCGTGACCGACGACGTCCACTTCCGGATGGGCGTGCGGGCCACGATGACCTGCGAGCCGGGCGTGATGGTGCCGAAGGATGCCGCGCCGGGGGCGAGTTGGGAGCTGCCGTGCGTCTCCCGGACCGACGCGCTGATGGGGACGACCCACGAGATGCCGACCACCGCGACGCTCGTCGGGTTGGAGCTGGTGCAGGTCGGCGACGAGCGCGTGCCCGCCTATCGCGTGCGGCAGGAGACGAAGGTCGGCGCCGGCGGCGGCGATCAGGCCGGCGGGATCACGCGCGAGACGTGGTTCGCGGCGGACGACGGGCTGCCGCTGCGCGTGGTGCACGAGAGTCGCACCCGCGGGATGGCCGACAACCTCGAGCAATACACGCTGGAGCTGACGTCGCGGACGCCGCAGCGGTGAAGCGGCGTCGTGGCCTCCCAGGAGCCTGCGGCAGGTGCGGCTCGGGGGACTACGGCAGCCCCGAGATGTTGAGCCGGTAGGCGCCCTCGGCGCCGCGGTAGCCATCGACCATCAGGAAGCTGAGTCCCTTGGGGAGCGTGCGGCCCAGGCGCGAGGCGCCGACGGTGGTGGCGCTGCAGGTGCCGTCGTCGTTGCAGCCGAGCTCCGGGCTGCCGCTCCAGCAGTCGCCTTCGCGGTAGTACAGCACGGTGTCGTAGCGGGTCGTCGAACTGCAGGTGTGGGCGGTGACGGCGGTCGGCGCGCAGAGGGCGAAGTAGAAGACGTTCTCGGAGGAGCTGCCGCCGCCGCAGCTGCCCTGGCGGTAGTTGCCGTCGTCCCAGGTGTTGCCGTCGCGGTCGCCGTTCGAGGTGATGCGCGTCGCCGAGCAGGAGGAGGCCTGGACCAGCAGGTCGAAGGGGCCGAAGTGGGATTCGTCGTGGCCGTCGACGAGCAGGTAGTAGGTGCCGGCCGGGAGGGAGAGCACGAGCTGCGAGCGGTCGCCGCCGCAGGCGTCGTCGTTGCAGCCGCCGGAGACGACCGGGCCGGTGCAGGAGCCGGAGCGGAGCTCGAGCACGGTGCTCCAGGCGCCGCCGTCGACGGTGTCGATGTACAGGATGCGGCGGCCGCTGAGGGTGAACGTGTACCACAGGTCGCGGCCGCTGCCGCCGGAGCAGGAGGGGGTGGCGGTGTGCGTGGCGAGGGTCGTGTCGCCATGGAGCGTGCCGACTTCGGTGATCGGCGTGGCGAAGGCGCAGACGTCGTTGGGTGGGGCGAGGACCCCGCAACCCTCATCGACCGTGCCGTCGCAGTTGTCGTCGCAGGCGGTGGCGCCGACGGCCTGGCAGACCTCGGCCGGAGCGCAGCAGCCGCCCCATTCGCAGCTGCCGGAGCAGGGCTGGGTGCCGGCGACGCCGCAGGACGTGCTGCAGGGGCGGGACGTGCCGGGGCTGCACTCGAAACCCTCGTCGGTAACGCCGTTGCAGTTGTCGTCGGCGCCGTTGCACAGCGTCTCGCCGGGGTCGACGCACAGGTCGATGTCCGGGTGGTCGTGGGGCAGGTCGCAGAACAGCGCGAAGCCCTCGTCGGTCTGGCCGTCGCAGTCGTCGTCCGCCCCGTTGCACGACTCGGCGGGCGGGGCGCACAGCGCGGGGTCGGCGGGCAGGCAGCCGGCGCTGCAGGTGCCGGTGCCGGCGGAGCCGCAGAGGGTCGTGCACGGCGCCGTCTCGCCGGCCCGGCAGGCGAAGCCGTTGTCGGCGACGCCGTCGCAGTCGTCGTCCGTCCCGTTGCAGGTCTCGACCGGCGGCGTGCAGGTCGCGGACCAGCGGCAGGCCGTACAGTCCCGCCGGCCGGCGGAGCCGCAGGTCGTGGTGCAGGCGGTGGCGTCCCCGTCGCATTCCTCGACGCCCGCCCACAGGTAGCCGTCGCCGCAGCTCGCGGCGACGCAGGTGTCGAGGCACTCGTCGGTGTTGTCCGCGTCGCCGTCGTCGCACGCCTCGCCGGGGTCGACCCGGCCGTTGCCGCAGTCGGGCAGGCGGCAGGTGTTGAGGCAGCCGTCGCTTTCGTCGAGATTGCCGTCGTCGCACTCCTCGCCCGCGTCCACGACGCCGTCGCCGCACCGGGCGTTCGTGCAGTCGCCTCGGCAGGCGTTCGGCGCGGTATCGCTGTTCGCCGGGCCGTTGTCGCACTGCTCGGACCCCGCGCGCACGAACCCGTCGCCGCAGAAGGCGTTGCGGCAGGTGGTGGGGCAGGCGTCGGTGTCGTCGGGGTTGCCGTCGTCGCACTCCTCGGAACCCTCGACGACGGAGTTCCCGCACACCGCGGGTGTGTCGGGCGGATCGCCGGTGTCTTCGGCCGGCGTGCCGTCGTCCGTCGCCTCGTCCGGGAGCGTGACGTCCCCGTCGAGGGTCTCGGGTACTCCGCCGTCGCCGTCGCCGGCACCCAGCCCCTCGGTCTGCAGGCCGCAGGAGGCGGCCAGAGCCACCAGGGCCGCGGCCGTCGGGCGGAACGGGAACCGGCGGGCTTGGTACATCACCACAACCTCCGCGGCGGGCCTGCGGCCGGCCGCTCACAATCGCAAGGCTACCAGACGGCCGGTGAACCGCAAGCGGTTCCACCCGACGACCGGGGACGCGCGCGCGAGGTCGGCGGTTCGTGGCGGCGCTCCACGGTCGTCTCCGGCCGGGGGCAGCGGTCCGTGGCAGCCTGCTTGACCCTCGCGGCGCCGCGCCGTAATCTCTGCGCGACGCAAGGAGTTTCGGGCGGTGGCGACGCAGGATCGGACAGGGCAGGTCATCGACTCCAAGTACCGGCTCACCCGGATGCTGGGCGAGGGCGGGATGGGGGCGGTCTACGAGGCCCACCACACGATCATCAACCGGCGCTGCGCGGTGAAGTTCCTGCATCCCGAGATCGCGGCGAACGCCGAGGCGGTGACGCGGTTCGTGCGCGAGGCGCAGGCCGCGGCGTCGATCCGGCACAAGGGGATCGTCGAGGTCTACGACGTCGGCACGGCCGCGGACGGCGCCCCGTACCTGGTGATGGAGTACCTGGACGGCCGGAGCCTCGGGGACCACCTGACGCAGACCCCGCGGCTGCCGGTCAAGGAGACGATCGGCATCATCGTCCAGGCGTTGTCGGCGCTGGCGCCCGCGCACCGGCGCGGCATCGTGCACCGCGACATCAAGCCCGACAACCTGTACATCGTCTCGGACGAGGACGGCAAGCCGGCGGTCAAGCTGCTCGATTTCGGCATCTCGAAGATGAGCACCACGGCCGCCAATCCCGTCGACCGCATGACCCGCACCGGCACGGTGCTGGGAACCCCGTACTACATGGCGCCGGAGCAGGCGGCGGGCAAGAGCGACATCGACGCGCGCGCCGACCTGTACTCGATGGGGGTGATCCTCTACGAGGCGTTGACCGGTCGGGTGCCGTTCGAGGGGGACAACTACAACCAGCTGATCCTGAAGATCTTCACCGAGACGCCGCCGCGGCCGCGGGAGCTGAACCCCGAGATCTCGGAGGCGGTCGAGGCGGTGATCCTGAAGTCGATGGCGCGGGAGAAGGAGGACCGGTACGCGGACGCGGAGGCGATGATCCGCGGGCTGGTCACGCTGCTCGACGACGCCGGCAAGACGCACTTCAACCTGCCGCTGCGCAACACGGCGGCGGTGCAGCGCCTGTCGCGGACGCCGATCGGCTCCATTGCCGCGCACCCGCCCACCACGCCGCTGGCGCAGCCCGCGTTCCCGACCGCGTCGGGGACGATGGGTCCGGAGGCCGTCAAGTCGCGCAAGGGGCTGGCGATCGGCCTGGGGCTCGCCGCCGTGCTGGCGGTGGTCGCCGTGGTGCTGTTCGTCGTCCTCGGCCGCGGCGGAGGCGAGTCGTCGGCCGCGGCGGCGCCGACTCCGCCGCCGGTGGCCGCGGCG
>CAZMRP010000557.1:0-4018 GCA_964568275.1 uncultured Myxococcales bacterium | reverse complement strand
ACGTCCAGTCGCAACGCCGTGCCGCCGAGGCCAGCCGGTCGTTCGGCGCCCGTGGGCCGGGGTTCCGCCGGCGGCGATTCCGCATCGGCGGGACGTGCGGCGTCGGGCCGGTCGAGGGGCTCCTCCTCCCGGCGTCGGCGACCGACGGGGGCCCAGGCGGGCAGCGAGGGGAGGGGGATTTCCCGTCCTCCGCCGCGGGTGCCCTCGAGCGGCCGGTCGGCGAACATCCGGTCCAGGCGGTCGCGCGCGGCGGCCTGCGACTCGGCGCGTCTTTCGGAGAACACCCGCTGGGCGTCCTCGTGCTCCGCCTCTTCGTGCGTCCGTTCGACCCTGACCCGTTCGAGCAGGTCGTCGAAGCCGACGTGGTCGTTCTCGGGGGTCCAGGCGGCGGCGGCGTAGAGCGGGGCGAGCCGTCCCAGGTCGTCGGCGGCCCGGCGCAGCAGGCCGGAGCCTGCGGCGGCCGCTTCCGGCCTGGGCCACGACCGGCAGCCCTCGAACCACGTGGTGCCGTTCTCGGGGAAGGCGGCGAGGCACGCCGCGAGCAGCTCGGGGGTCACGGCGGCGGCCGGTACGTGTTCGCCGCCGGGGACGACGAAGGCGAACGGTTCGGGCAGGGCGTGGAGCGCCGAGAGCAGCCGGTCGCGGCCCTCGGCAGCGGCCAGCAGGGCGCGCAGGTTGGCGGCGTCGACGAGCGCCTGGGCGGAGATGCGCAGGGCGACGGCGAAGCCGTCGGGCACGACGGTGGCGGCCAGCACCGCGTGGCGCCACCAGGGCGGCGGGTCGGCCAGCAGCTCGGCCACGCCGCGGCTGCCTTCGATCACCTCGGCGAAGCTCGCCCGGCGTTCCGGTCCGCGCCAGAAGAAGCTCCACTGGGCCTCGACGCGCTTGCCGTTGCGCAGGGTCGGCGCGTGGTCGTTGGCGGCGGGTTCGAGGTCCGGGTGTGCGGCGCGCACGGCGTCCGCGGCGGCGTGGACGATTTCCAGCAGCTTCTCCTTCACGGCCAGCCGCTGCCGATTGTACACGTTGCTCGTCGCCCGCTCGGGGAGGTACGGCTCGAAGTCGTCCAGCGCGAATCCCGGGAACATCGGGGGGGGAGTCTACGAACCGGCCTTGCCCGGGTCAATCGGCATCGCGTGCCCGGGAGTGGGTTTGCGGCGGGGCCGCTTCCGGGCGGGGGCCGCCTGCCCGTCGCGAAACCCTTCCGGTCGGTGCGCCATTCGTACTACGCTGCCGGAGCCAAGGCGCGGTGCGGGTGCCGCGCGCGGAGGAGCGACGGACGATGGGACGCACCAGGATGCTGTGGGTGGCCGGGAGCCTCGTGCTGGCGGTGCTGCCGGCGCGGGCCAAGTCGGGCGACGCCATCGTGCCGGTCGGCGGGACGCCGACGGCCCTCGGGGTGGCGCCGGCCGGGTCGGGCGACCTGTCGACGGTCGCCTCGCCCGTCCAGGGCACGCTCGGACCGGGCGACCGGACGCTCCCCTCCGGCGAGTACGCCGATGCGCTGCCGCTCACGGGCCGGCGCGGTCAGCACGTGGTGTTGCGGATGGTGTCGACGGAGTTCGACGCGTACCTGATCGTGCGCGCGCCGTCCGGCCGGCAGTTCGACGACGACGACGGCGGGAAGGGGACGCACGCGCGGCTGGAGTTGGAGCTGACGGAGGACGGCGTGCACCAGGTGCTGCTGACCAGCGCGCGGCCCGGGGAAACGGGCGCGTACCGGCTGCACGTGCGCAGCGACGGCGGGCGGCTGGGGGTGATCACCGGCGTCGGCCCGCGGTTGATGCCGGCGCCGGGGGTGCGGCTGGTCGGCAGCGGCCCGGCGGCTCCGCCGGTGCAGGCCGGGATCCGGCCGGTCAGCCAGGGGCTGGTGTCGATCCGGCCCGGGACGGGCGTCCTGGTGCTTCAGCCCGGGGTGGAGTCGCCCGGGACGCCGGTCGAGCCGGTGGCGCCCGTGGAGCCCGAGGGGCAGCCCACCGGGCAGCCGATCGGCAGCGGCCAGACGATTGCCGGGACGCTGGCGCCGGGGGATCGGTCGCTGGGCGGGGGCCAGTGGGCCGACTGGTACGCGTTCGACGCGCAGGCGGGCCAGCCGGTGATCGTCGATCTGTCGTCGCGGCAGGTCGACGCGTTCCTGGCGGTGGTGCCGCCGGGAGGCGAGCCGCTGACCAACGACGATCGGGCCCAGGGCACGACCGACGCGTTCCTGTCGTTCACCGCCCCGGTCGCGGGCTCCTATCTGGTGGCCGCCTCGTCGTACCAGCGCGGGGAGCGGGGCGACTACAGCCTGCGTGTCGTGGTGGGCGACGCAACCCCCGAGGGACCGACGCCGGGGCCGGTGGTGGTGGGCGAGCCGCTGACCGGGACGCTCGGCGCCGGCGACGACCAGCTCGCGACGGGCGAGTTCGTCGACTGGGTCCCGATGCAGTTGCAGGCCGGGCGCGAGCTGACGGTCGACCTGGCATCGACGGAGTTCGATCCGTACCTCGTGGTGATGACGCCGTCCGGCAGCCGTTTCGAGAACGACGACGCGGAGGACGGCAGCGGCACGCGCAACTCGCGGATCCGGCGGCGCCTCGAGGAGGGCGGCACGTACCAGATCGGGGTCACGTCGTACCAGCCCGGCGAGACGGGGCGCTACGAGCTGCGGCTGGCGCTCGAGGACGCGGCGGCGCCTCCGCCCCCGCCCCAGGGCGGGACGCCGTTGACGCCGGGCCGGAGTCTCAGCGGGCAGTTCGCCCCGGGCGACGCCACGCTGGCCGGCGGCGAGTATGTCGATGCGTACACGTTCGAGGGTCGTGCGGGCCAGACCGTGCGGGTCGACATGGGCTCGACGGCGGTCGATCCGTACCTGGTCCTGCAGTTCCCGGACGGGCGCCAGTTGGAGAACGACGACATCGGCCCCAACGATCGCAACGCGAGCGTGTTCACCCAGCTGCCGGTGGACGGGACGTACCGGGTGCTGTGCACGACCTACCGTCCGGCCGAGGCGGGGGCGTACGACGTGGCGTTGTCGGTGGACGTCGAGCCGCTGGTGCCGGGCCCCGGCCCCTTGGGAACCAGCGTGCCGGACCAGAACCGCGAGTTCTTCGGCGTGTTCGTCGGCATCTCGGACTACCCGGGCGGGATCAACGACCTGCCGTTGTGCCGCGAGGACGCGGAGAAGCTGGCGCAGACGTTCAAGGGCATGGGGCTGATGGACGACGCGCACATCGATCTGATCACCGACGGGCGCGCCACGGTGGAGAACGTGCGCGGGGCGATGCAGCGGATGTCGCGCCGGGTCGGTTCCGACGACGTGTTCGTGTTCTTCTACTCCGGCCACGGCGGCCAGAGCGACCCCGATCCGCAGCGCTACCCCGACGAGGTGGACGGCCGGCAGGAGACGATCGTGCTGACCAACGGCGAATACACCGACGACCAGCTGCGCCAGGACCTCGACGCGATCGACGCCAGTCTCAGCGTCGTGGCCCTCGACTCGTGCTTCGCCGGCGGTTTCGCCCGCGACGTCGTCTCGCAGCCGGGTCGGGTGGGGTTCTTCTCCTCCGAGGAGGACCTGACGTCCAACGTGGCCGGGGAGTTCCAGGCGGGCGGCTACCTGTCGCACTTCTTCCAGAAGGCGATCGAGGGTCATGCGGACATGAACCGCGACGGCCTGGTGCGGATCGGCGAGCTGTCGCACTACCTGCAGACCCAGTACGCCGAGTACGTGCGGGAGGCGACGTCGTCGTCGGCCGAGGGGGCCGCGGGCTACCAGCACCTGGTGGTCGATCGCGGTGCGGTGCGGGTCGACACGCTGTTCTTCCGCGCCGGACGGGCGGCGGGCGGGAGCGCGCCGACCCGGACCGTCAACGTCGGTTTCTAGGCCGGGGGTCCCGGGGGGGACGGAGCCCGCGACGGTGACCAGCGACAAACAGCCCAGGACGCGGAAGGCGGGCCCGCGCGCCGCCGCGAGCGGTCGCGGCCGAACGATCGGTCCGAAGGCCGGAGCGCCCGGGGAGCCGAAGCCGCGGCGTCGCCG
>CAZMRP010000556.1:0-4021 GCA_964568275.1 uncultured Myxococcales bacterium | reverse complement strand
CTCGGTGCGCGACACGCAACTCAACGTGCGCGGGCTGGCGGCGGGCCGCTACGTGATTGCGGTGGTCGCCGAGCTGAACCCGGTATCGACGCAGATGTTGGAGGGCCTGCGGGCGTGGTTGCGGGTGCCGACCGGAGCGGGCGGGGAGGGACAGAGTTTCTTCGGCTCGTTCGTGGCGATCTTCATCAATCGACGGCTGGGCGAGGCGGATCGGACGATCCAGTTCCGCTCCGCGCCGTTCGAGCTGTGAGGGGCGCAGGGTGGATGCGCGGCCGCCGCGACGGGTCCGGATCCCGTGGTTCGAGGCGAAGATCGTCGGCACGTTGTTGCTGGCGTTGGCGCTGGTCTGGTTCGCGGCGGTGTACTTCTTCGGGCAGGGGATGCGTGCGAGCTTCAACCTGATCCTGCAACCATCGATTGCGGACGGGCTGCAGACGGCGAAGGAGCGGACGCACGACCACATCGAGGCGCTGCGCGAGCAGCTCAAGTGGCGGGCGGAGCGGATGGCGTCCGAGTTGCGACGGCTGGGGGCTGCGGCGCGGGTTCCGGGGCGGCTCGAGGCGCTGCTCCGGCGGCTGATCGAGGAGGACGCGGCGGCGTTCAGCACGCGCGGCGCGGAGGAGGAGCGCGACGTCGCGGAGGTGGGCGCCGCCGGCGGCCGGCGGTCGCTCCCGGTGTTGATCGACCTGTCGGCGTTGGACGCGACCGGCCGGCGCGTACACGTCCGGCTGCCCGGGGCGTATCCGGAGGCGGAGTGGCGGCTCAAGACGTTCCGTCCCCGTCCGCCGGCGGACGAAACGGCGGCCCGTTCCGCCGCGCTGGCGGCGCTCGAGGCGCCCCTGTTGTGCGTGCTGGGGGCGTGCGACGACGGTGCGGCGCGGCTGTCGGCGGGCCTGGAAACGGCGCGCACGCTGGCGCGCATGGGACAGGGGTCCACGGCGGCGGCCGAGCTGGATGCGGCGGGGCTCGAGGCGGTGTTCGCCACGCCGTGGGCGTTGTTCGAGGGCCAGCGGTCGCTCGGCGACGTGCTCGACCGCTACAAGATGCTGCGCATGGCGGGAGAGGAGATCGGCCGCCGCTTCGGCTGGGTCTACATGATCATCCTGGGCGTCGCCGCGGCGTTGACCCTGGGGGTGTCGATCCTGTTCGCCCGGCGGGTGACCCGGCGGGTGGCGGCCATCGCGCGGGCCACGCGGCAGGTCGCCACCGGAGACCTCGACGTGCGCATCGCGCCCGCGGGCCGCGACGAGATCGCCGAGCTGGCGCGGTCGTTCAACGAGATGGTCGCCGACCTGCGCGAGTCGCGGGATCGCATCGCCTACCTGTCCCGCGTCTCGGCCTGGCAGGGCATCGCGCGGCGGCTGGCGCACGAGATCAAGAACCCGCTCACGCCGATCCAGCTGGCGATCCAGCAGGTCGCGGACAAGTACGAGGGAAGCGACGAACGCTACGGCAAGCTGGTCCAGACGGCGCGGGAGGTGATCGAGGAGGAGGTGGCGACGCTGCGGCGGCTGACCACCGAGTTCTCCGCCTTCGCGCGGCTGCCGCAGGTCGAGACGGTGCCGAGCGACCTGCGGGAGTTCCTCGAGGACTGCCGGGCCGCCTTCGGCGGCGCCGCGGCGGAGCAGGGCGTCGGCATCGATTGGCGTCCCCCGACCCAGACGCTGACCGTGCCCCTCGACCGGCAGATGATGCGCCGCGTCATCGACAACCTCCTGCGCAATGCGCTCGAAGCGCTGGCGGGCGAGGGTGCGAGCAAGCCGGGGCGACCGGCGCCGCGGGTCACGGTGGAGGCCGAGGCGTTGGCCGGGCGGGAGCGGGCGCGGATCGTGGTCCGGGACAACGGGCCGGGAATCCCGGCCGAGGCGCGGGAGCACATCTTCGAGCCGTACTTCACGACGAAGGCCACCGGTACCGGCCTGGGCCTGGCGATCGTGAAGAAGATCGTCCTCGAGCACGGGGGCGAGATCGAGGTTGACTCCTCGCCGGAGGGATCCATCTTCCGGATCGAGCTGCCGATGGCCGGGGCGGACCGCGGCGGCCGACCGGAGGGGTGATGGACGAGGGGCGACGGAGGTCGGTCCGCAACTTCGTGCTGGTCGCCGCGACGCTGGTGCTGGTGGCGCTGTTCGGGCCGCGGATGTGCGGCTCGTCGCTGCTCGCGTCCGGCACGGCGGCGCCGCCGTTCTCGGTGACGCGGGTCGCGGACGGCGACCGCGTGACGCTGGGCGACCTGCGCGGCCGTCCGGCGGTGCTGTTCTTCTGGGCGGCCTGGTGCAAGGCCTGCAAGGAAATGCTGCCGGGGCTGACGGCGTTGGCCGCCGAGCGGCGCGCCGTGCGGTTCGTGGCGTTGCACGGCGACGGCGAGGTGTCGACGGAGGCGCAGGCGGCCCAGGCGCGTTCGTTTCCGGCGCTGGAGTTCGCCGCGGGAGGCGAGCGGTTCCTGGGGGCGTACCGCGTGACGACCTTCCCGACCACCTACGTGCTGGACGCCGACGGCCGGATCTGCGGCGGCGTGGTCGGACGCGCCTCGGCGGACGTCGTCGCCCGGCTGCTCGACCGCTGCGGCTCGTGAGGCCCGTCAGTAGGGCGGGACGAGCGGCGTGTCGCGGATCAGCGGCAGCACCGCCTCGTGGAGCAGGCCGTTGGACGCCACGACGGCGCGCCCCGAGCAGTCCGCCGCGGCGCCCGCGTAGTCGGTGACGCGTCCGCCGGCCTCGCGCACCAGCAGGATGCCCGCGGCGACGTCCCAGGTGTGCAGCGACATCTCGTAGTAGGCGTCGTAGGTGCCGTCGGCGGTCAGCGCGAGATCGAGGGCGGCGGAGCCGCAGCGGCGCACGCCGTGGCTCCGGCGGAAGAACGCGGGCAGCGAGCCGAGAAACGGCTCCGGTTGCGTGTGGCTGGCGGGGCCCCAGCCGGTGGCGACGAGGGCGTGGTCGAGGGTTCGGGTCTGCGACACGCGGATCGGGGCGCCGTTGCGCGTGGCGCCGCGGCCGCGGGCCGCGGCGTAGGTCCACCCCAGCGCCGGGGCTTCCAGCACGGCGACCAGCGGCTCCCCGTCGACCAGCAGCGCGATCGACACGCAGAAGAACGGGTGGCCGTGGAAGAAGTTCACGGTCCCGTCCAGCGGGTCGACGGCCCACAGGCGCGCCGACGAGCCCGCCGCGGCGCCGGCCACCTCGCCGTCCTCCTCGCCGAGGAACCGGTCCGCGGGGAAGGCCGCGAGCAGGCGCGAGCGCAGGAGCCGCTCGCTTTCGCGGTCCGCGGCGGTGACCACGTCGAGCACCCCCTTGTCCTCGCCGCGGACGTCGTGCCGCCAGTAGCGCAGCAGCAGGCGGCCGGCCTCCTCGCCCGCCTTGCGGGCCAGTTGGAGCGTGCGGTCCAGCTCCGGTTCGTTCGGCATTCACTCCTCCAGCAGGGGGCGGAACAGCCACAGGGCGCCGACCCCGACGCCCACGTCGAAGGCCGCCAGCAGCAAGGTCCAGCCGGCCACTTCGTTCCACCCGCCGCCCAGGAGAGCCGAGCGGGAGACCTCGACCACCCCAAGGAACAGCGGGACGAGCAGCGGGTAGACGGCGACGCCGATCAGCAGCTCGGCGGCCGAGCCGCCGACCGCCATCGCGCCGAACAGCGAGCCGACGACGGCGATGCCGAGGGTCGCGAGCAGGGCGGCGGGGACGAGCCAGGCCGCGGTCGCCGGCACCGGCAGGCGGAAGAACACGACGGCCGGCAGCGTCAGGACGAGCTCGACGACCAGCAGCGTCGCGGCCAGGCCGAGCGCCTTGCCGGCCAGAAGGGCCGCCGGCGGGACGGGGGCGAGGCGCAGGGCGTCCAGCGCACCGTCGTCGCGCTCGCGGGTCCAGCCGCGGACCACGGCGAGGTTCGCCGACAGGCCGACGGCGATCCAGAAGGTCGCCGGAGCGACCGCCGCCGGTTCGGCCCCCGCCTGGGCGAGGGCGAAGGCGGCGACGACCAGGACCAGGGCGCCGAACAGGAGCGCGGCGACCGTCGCCTCCCCGGT
>CAZMRP010000555.1:0-4029 GCA_964568275.1 uncultured Myxococcales bacterium | reverse complement strand
CGCCGCCCGCGCCGGGGCCCGCCCCCGCCGCGCCGTCCGCGACGGCCCCGGCGTATCCCCCGGGGCCCGGCGTCGCTCCGTCGGCCGAGACGTCGATCCTCCCGGAGACGTGCAGCTCGCCCGTCGCCGCGACGATCAACGGTCGCGAGCCGACCACCCGCAGGTCGGCCAGCAACTCGACGCGGGCGCCCCGCAGCATGCAGAGCCCGGTGCCGCCCCCGGGCAGGAGCAACGCCTCGGCGCCGCCCGCCGGTCCGCAGGTCGACGTGTCGTAGGTCGCGGGGGCCGTCAGCGAGACGTCGCCGTACGCGCCCAGCAGGACCGTGGGGTCGAGGTTCAGCGGGTCCGGCACCCGGCAGCGCGACGGCGTCGCCGTCGGGTGGCAGCCCAGGTCGCACTCCTCGACCCGCTCCCACCCTGTCGTCGTGCAACGCTCCAGCCGCTCGGCGGGGCAGCGCAGCTCCCCGGGAACGCAGCCCGCGTCGATCACGTCGGCGGCGGCCTCGGCGTCCGCTTCCACCTCGGAGTCGGCCTCCACGTGGGCCTCCGCGTCCGCCGCCGTTTCGGCGGGTACGTCGGCGTCGGCCGCCACGTCGCCGTCGGCATCGGCAGCGATTTCACCGCCGCCGTGGTCGTCGGCGACGTCCCCCACGTCGGTCCACCAGACCCCGCCCGTCTCGAGGCCGCAGGACCAGCCGGCGAACAGCGCGACCGCCAGCGTCGCGCCGAGGTTCCAACCGCACCGTGATCGTGGCCGGCTCATCGCCACCCCCATCCCCCCTTCCGACGACCTCCTTCGTACTCCGGCCGTCCCGCGGCGGCAAGGCCGTCGTCGCCCAGGCCGTCGTCGTTGGCCGTCGGGCCCGGAACGTCTACAATGGCCGCCGGACGACGCGAGTTCCACGGGAGGTGAGCATGCGCGGATCTCGACGACCGAACGCCCCGGAGTACCGGAACCTGCTGCTGGGACTCCTGCCCGTCCTGCTCGTCGCCGTCGCGGGCTTCGGCTGCGGCGACGACGCCGTCTCCTACCCCGACGGCTGGGATTTCGGCGCCGACGCGGGCGCCGACGCCGATGCGGATGCCGATGCCGACGGCTTCCACGGGATCGGCAGCCCCTACGACGAGCCGCTCTGCAGCGCCGCCAGTCTGGCCGACCTCGAGGCCGCCTACGTCCCCGCCGCCTGGCGCGACAGCGTGCTGCCCGCCCTCGACGCGCGCTACGCGATCGGCGCCTACGTGCTGCGGGACGTACCGGACAGCCTGGGCTGCGACTGGCAGATGTTCATGCGCGGCACCGCCACCTTCGCCGGCATGCTCGACGACCTCGGTACGCTGGTCCACGAACTCGGACACTGCTGGGGCTTCCAGTTCTTCGGCGGCGGCTACGCCTATCTGCTCACCGACACGCTCGAGTTCCACACCTCGTTCCTCGACACCTTCGACCGCAGCGAGATCTCCACGGTCCACGAGTATCTCGCCGACGACTTCTACGCCGACACCTACCTGACCGGCTCCAGCGGCGCGCAGGGCTTCTCCACGGTGCTCGACGAGCTGAACCAGTACACCCACTCGCTCGCCATCGCCTGGTGCTACCGCGACTACCGGTCGCCCGGCATGCGCGTCAGCGCCCGCGACGGCCTGCTGACCTTCCTCTACTACACCGAGAAGTACCTCCAGCTCGCCCGCACGGCGCACCCCGGCGACTACGACCGGATTCTGGGCGACGAGCAGGCGATGCGGGCCCTCGACACCCTCTGGGGCCGAGCCAACCTGTACCTCGAGCTGACCGCCGCCGAGACGTCGCTCGGGATCAACGACGACCGGATCGCCGGCTACGTCTTCGCCGAGGCCAACCTCGAGGAGCTGCGCCTGGTCCTTCCGTGAGCGCCTCGCGCATCCACCGCCGTCCGATCCGCCTCGACCGTCGGAGCGGGATCGACTAGCCTTCCTTGCGGCGGGCGTCGAGCGGCTTGACGACCGGACGGCCCGCCTCCCGGTGCACCGGGGGCCGGCGCCGCCCCATGGGAGGACGACGATGACGAACCGGAATTCCTGGTGGCTGTGGTCGGTCGGAGCGCTGGCCTTCGCGCTCGGCTGCGGTGTCGACACCACGGGGACCGACGTCGTGCCGGACGCCGAGGACATTCTCGACGAGGTCGAGGAGGACGTGCGCGAGGACGTGCGCGAGGACGTCCGCGAGGACGTGGCCGAGGACGTGGGGCCGGACGGGTGCGAGTGCGCCGACGACACCGACTGCGACGACGGCGACATCTGCAACGGCGACGAGTTCTGCGACTGCACCTGCCAGGCGGGCACGCCGTCGGCGGACGGCACGGCGTGCGACGACGGCGACGAGTGCACGGGCGACGACGCGTGCCTCGAGGGCGTCTGCGTCGGCGCGACGTCGCTCTGTGAGTGCGAGGTCGACGACGACTGCCTGCCGCTGGAGGACGACGACCTGTGCAACGGCACGCTGATCTGCGATGCGGGTGTCTGCCTGGTCGACGACGCGACGGTGGTGGTCTGCGATGCCTCGGGCGACACCGACTGTCAGGTCAACGCCTGCGCGCCCGCGACGGGGGCGTGCGCGATGGAGCCGCTGGCCGACGGCACCGTCTGCGACGACGGCAACGTCTGTACGGGCGACGACGCCTGCGCCGCGGGCGTGTGCGTGGGCCCGACGTTCCTCTGCAGTTGCACGGAGACCGCCGATTGCGCGGCGTTCGAGGACGACGACCTGTGCAACGGCACGCTGGTCTGCCTCGCGGACGTCTGCGTGATCGATCCCGCCACGGTCGTGACCTGCGACGCCTCGGGCGACACCGCTTGCCGCGCCAATCGTTGCGAGCCGACCACCGGCGAGTGCGCGATGGCGGACCGCACCGACGGCACCACCTGCGACGACGGCGACGCCTGCACCGTCGCCGACGCCTGCAGCGCCGGCGCCTGCACCAGCACCGGGGCCCTGGTCTGCCTCGACGGCAACCCGTGCACCGACGATTCCTGCGACCCGACCGTCGGCTGCGTGTTCGCGCCGAACACCGCCGCCTGCGACGACGGCGACGCCTGCACGACCGACGACGTCTGCGGCGGCGGCACCTGCGCCGGGACCCCTGTGTCCTGCGACGACGGCAACCCCTGCACCATCGACGCCTGCGATGCGGCGTCGGGCGCCTGCGGCCACACGTCGACCGACGGCGCCTGCGACGACGGCGACGCCTGCACCACCGGCGAGACCTGCGCGACCGGCAGCTGCGGCGGCGGGACCGCCGTGGTCTGCGACGACGGCAACGCGTGCACCGACGATTCCTGCGACCCGTCCGTCGGCTGCGTGTTCGCGCCGAACACCGCCGCCTGCGACGACGGCGACGCCTGCACCGCGCCCGACGCCTGCAGCGGCGGGAGCTGCTCCGGCACGCCGCTCCCCGACTGGTACCCCGACGGCGACGGCGATACCTACGGCGACCCGGCCGGGACCACCGTCTGCGCCGCGACGGCGCCGACGGGCCGCGTCGCCGACCACACCGACTGCTGCGACGCGGTCGCCGACGCCAACCCGGGACAGACCGCCTGGTTCGACGTCTCCTACACCTGCGGCACCAGCGCCGCGTCGTTCGACTACGACTGCGACGGCGTCGCGGAGCAGCGCGACGCGACGGCCGGCGGCGGCTGCGCCCGCGTCGGCGGCCGTTGCGCGACGACCGTCGGCTGGGCCGACGCGACCGTCGTCCCGGCCTGCGGCGAGAGCGCCTCGTTCGTCACCGGCTGCACCGGCGGCTGTCGGCCGATCCTGGAGACCCGCACGCAGGCGTGCCGGTAGCCCCGGCCGGGTCGCACTCCTGCGTCAGCACCAGGCTGTAGGGCTGCGGTCCCTCGGGCACGTCCGTGCCGCCGACCCATACCTCGTACCAGCCCTCCACCGGGACGTCGATCACCACCTGCTCCACGTTGTTGAGGTGGTCCTCGCAGGCCGCCGTCTCCGGCACCCAGTAGCGCGGGCCCGTGCAGCGCCGCGCCGGCACGAGG
>CAZMRP010000554.1:0-4042 GCA_964568275.1 uncultured Myxococcales bacterium | reverse complement strand
CTGCAGCGGGCCGCCGCGGCCGCCGACCTCGACCGCTCCGACCACTCCGCCTTCTGGCGCAACGACTACCCGGGGCTCATGCTCACCGACACCGCCGACTTCCGCAACCCGCACTACCACTGCGCCCTCGGCGACGACTCCGCGGAGACCCTCGCCGCCGACTTCGCAGCCCCCACCGTGCGCGCCACGGCCGCCGCCGCCGCGGAGCTGCTGGGGATCGCCGGACTGCGGGGCTAGCGCGAGAACACCCGGGGCGGGACCGACCGGCGGCCCGCGGGGCGCGCGTACCGCTCGTCGGGATACCCGAGCGCGAGCACCGCGTGGACCCGCTCGCCCGCCGGCAACGCGATCGCCTCGGCCACGCGCCGGTCCCGCCGCAACGCCTCGACGACGAAGCCGACCAGGCACGAACCGAGGCCGACGGCGTGGGCGACGAGCAGGATGTTCTGCGTCGCCAGCAGCGCGTCCTCCGCCGGACACGAGGCCCCGCGGGCGGAGCCGACGAGCAGCGCCGCCGGCGCGCCGTGGAACAGCCGCTCGCGGCCGCCCGCGCGGAACTCGCGCAGCGCCGCCGCCACCTTGTCGTGGTACTCGCGATGGTAGGCGCCCAGCGCGTCGTCGAGGAACACCCGCGCGACCAGCCGCAGCGCCGCGTTCTCGGACCTGCGGTTCAGTGCCTCGAAGAACCGCGCCGCCGCCTCGCCCAGCACCAGCACGTCCCCCCGCGTCGGCAGGATCGTGAACCGCCAGCGCTGGCTGTTCGTCCCCGACGGCGCGCTCTGCCCGACGCGCACCAGGTCCCGCAACAGCGCCTCCGGGACCGGCTGCGGCCGGAAGTTGCGGCACGAGCGCCGCGAGCGCATCAGCGACACCAGCGCCCCGGCGTCGGCCTCCCCCGGCTGGACCATCCGGTCGGCGTCGGGAAGCGTCTCCAGCCGATGCGCTCCCGGGTCGACGTGCCGCACGACGATGGCGCCCGCGGGACAGACCGCCGCGCAGTGGTCGCAGCCCAGGCAGTCCGGACCGACGACGCGGGCCTTCCCGTCGCGCACCGCGAGCGTGTCGTCGGGACAGACCCGCACGCACGACCCGCACCCGGTGCAGGCTTCGAGGTCGATCGCCATCGCGGGCGAGAGCTTCGTCGGCATCGTCCCTCCTCCGCCGGCGAACCCGGCGGCCGTCGCGCGGGCTGCCGGCGGCGACGGGGCTCGAGACCGGCCGAACACGCCCGCACCGTAGCAGAAGCCGCGGGCGCCGATCACCGCGGCGGCACCGCTCCCGCCCCCGGTCGTCCGTCAACTCGCGCCGCACCCCCAGTACAGGTAGTCCGGTGTTTCCGGGTCGAAGGTCCTCTCGGTCGACGACAGCGTGGTGCAGCTGGGGAACGCGGCATCGGGCAGGCCGTCGCCGTCCGAGTCGTACGCGTATTGGTCGTAGTCGATGCAGAGGCCGAGGGTGTTGCTCAACGCCGTCGCCGGAAGGGCGGGGTCCTCGAGGAACCACCAGTAGCGACACTCGTGGCCCGCGCCCGTGCCGGCGTCGGGGCAGGTGTGGCCGCTGCCGGCGAGCCCCGGGGCGTTCGCCGGGTTGCCGAGGAACGTGTCGCCCGGCCGGCAGAGCGCCGTGCAGAGCACCGTGCCGGGGTCCGCGGGATCGCGGAGCAGCGGCAGGAAGCCCGGCGCGCACGAGTTCAGGTAGACGGGCGCACCGGGCTCCGCGGCCGGCACGTCGGCGGTCTTCGCCGGGTCGCCCGCCGCCGCGCAGCTGAAAACGCCGTTCGGCGCGCCGTAGCAGCCGAGCGTCGGGTTCCCCAGGTCGTCGAGCGTCCCCCCGCAGTGCGGTGCGCCGTCGGTCGCGCGGGTCTGGGTCAGCGGATCGCAGCTCGGGGTGCACAGGCCGGCCGTCGCCGCGCCCGTCTCCGGGTCGTCGAACAGCCCGCCGTAGCTCACGCAGGCGTAGCCCGCGGCGCACGAGTCGGTCGCGAGCTCGCAGATCGCGCGGCACGTGCCGCCGAGGCACTGCAGGCCGCGCCCGCAGTCGTCCCCGATGGGATCGCTCGTGCACGCGCCGCCCAGCTCGACGGTCCCCTCCGGGACGCACCGGGCCTCGCCCCCGCCGGAGTCGGCCGCGACCCACGCGCAGCGCAAACCGTCGTCGCACGGCGCCTGCGTCACCGGATCGCACGTCGTCGGCCCGACGTCCGTCTCGGTTTCGGCCTCCGGCTCCGCATCGGCGTCCGCTCCGGACTCCACCTCCGCCTCGCCGGCCGCGTCGTCGGGCGCGTCGGCGTCCGCGTCCGCGCCGCTGCAGGCGGGACTCGCGGCGCAGTCCGGGTCGGCGCAGTCGTAGAGCCCGTCGCGATCGTTGTCCGCGCCGTCCGAGCACTCGCCCGGCAGGTCGCCCTCGTATCCCGCGCCGTCGCCGTCACTCGAGCATCCGCCGAGGACGAGGGCGAGCGCGACGATCCACGGTTGCCGGATCCTGTTCATGTACACCTCCCCGGTGCGGCGGCGCCCTCGCCGTCCCCGCCGCAAGCCGGGCGCCAAGGTAACCACCGCATTCCGGAGCGCCACCTCGCGTGCGCCGCGATCGGGGCCCGCGCGTTCGACTTCGTCGTCCGCACCGTGCGCCTCCCGGTGGGCGCCGCCGCGGAGGGGATGGGGGCCGCCGACGCTACGCCCGCCCGCAGCACTTCTTGAACTTGCGGCCGCTGCCGCAGGGACACGGGTCGTTGCGACCCGGCGGCTTGCGCTCCGCGCCGTCCGCGGCCGCGAACCCGGCGGCCGGGTCGCAGCCGTAGAACCCCCGCAGCCGCTCGTAGAGCGCCGGCAGCCGCGCGCGCATCTGCACCGGCTTCTCGAAGAACGACTCCGTCGCCACCGCGAAGAACTCCGCCTCGTTCGTCGCCCCGTACTCGCGCAACACCCGCCGCTCGTCCTCGTCCGCCTCCCGCAGTCCGGCGAAGTGCCGGCCCAGCACCGCGGTCCACGGCGCGTAGTCCGCCCGCGACGGCAGCTCCGGCGTCCCGTCGAACGCGCCGTCGTTGCGGTCCAGCACGTGCGCGAACTCGTGCGTCGCCGTGTCGTGCCCGTCGCCGCGGTTCGCCAGCCCGGCCGTCACGTCGCTCCACGACAGCACCACCGTGCCCCAGTGGTGCGCCTCGCCGAGGATCGCGCCCCCGCGGTCCGGATGGCGGTAGGCGCCCGGGTAGACCACGATCTCGGTCAGGCGGTCGTAGAACGACAGGTCGAGGTGCAGCACCAGCCGCACCGCCGCCGCGGCGATCACCACCCGCACCTCGTCGGTCAGCGCCATCCCGCCGGCCGGGATGAAGTGCTTCTCCCACACGAAGACCTTGAGCTTCTCCAGGAACGCGCGCCGCTCGGCCTCCGGCAGCCGCCGCCAGAACGGCACCCGCCGCTCCAGGATCGCCGGCCACGCGGGCGGCAGCGGCCGTCGCGCGAGGCGCCGGCGTCGCCAGGTCCGGTACCAGCCGAACATGACCGCACCGTAGCAGAAGCCGCCCGCGCCGGTCACCGCCGCCGCCGTCGACCGAACCGCGGACCGTCCCGCGGTCAAGAGGGCGGACACATCACGGGTCCGCTGCATCGTCGTCCGCCGGCCTCCTCGTCGCCGCCCTTGCCCGGCGGACCGAGTTTGGTCATCGTGCGCTCGTGGGACGAGCTCCTTCAGCCGGTCGTCGCCGGAAGCGGGCCCGCGCGCACCACGCGGCGACGGCGTCGGCCTGCGCCGACCGCCGGGCCCGCCGCGTCGCGGTCGAGGTGACGCTCAAGGCGCTGGAACTGGCCCGCGGCCACGACGGCGCGCTGCGCGGCGCCCCCGAGCCGGCGTTGTTGTTCGCGGTCTTCGCGGTGCCCGAAACCGGCGAACCGCAGCTCCTGGCCCGGGCCCTGGAGCGCGTGCCGTGCCGCGGCGCCTGCCCCCGGACCGTGGAGCTCGAGCGGACCGTGCTGCGCGCCGCCGCCGCGCGCGAGCAGCTCGAGCGCCTGCTGCTCGTCGTGCTCGCGCTCGAGGAGGACGC
>CAZMRP010000553.1:0-4050 GCA_964568275.1 uncultured Myxococcales bacterium | reverse complement strand
CCGGCAGGACCAGCGGCTCGTGCAGCGAATCGTCGTAGTTCGTCCCCCACTCGACGGTCTCCTTCTCCAGGTCCGCGAGCAGCTCCGAGGCCAGCTTGTGCAGCCGGACCTCGGTGTACCGCATCGCCGCCGGAGGGTCGCCGTCGACCGAGCCGAAGTTGCCCTGGCCGTCCACCAGCAGATGACGCATCGAGAAATCCTGCGCCATCCGCACCAACGCGTCGTAGACCGCCGAGTCGCCGTGCGGGTGGTACTTGCCGATCACGTCGCCGACCACGCGCGCCGACTTCTTGTAGGCCTGGTTCCAGAAGTTCTTCATCTCGTACATCGCGTACAGGATCCGGCGATGTACGGGCTTCAGGCCGTCCCGCACGTCCGGGATCGCACGCCCCACGATCACGCTCATCGCGTAGTCGAGGTAGGCGCTGCGCATCTCCCGATCGATGGAAACCGTGGTCAGGTCGTCGGGCGGCGGAGGGGGCGGCACCGACATCTTGCCCGCCTCCGGCGGCACCGTGCTGGATCCGTTTCCTTCCATCCCCGAGCTCACTCCACCCCCGAATCCGTCGGCAGAGTCTACTCGCTGAACAAACGAAGCGTCAATCGCTCCCAACCGTCACCAACCCCGGACGAACACCCACGAAGCCGTCCCCCCCACCCCACCCCGCACCGCCGCCGCCGTCGCCGGCGGGGGCCCTCCCCAAGCCGCCTTCCGCCCGCCGCCAACCCCGGATCCCGACCGACAACCCCGTTGTCACCCGGGACTCCCGGGACGACCTTCGAGGGCGTCCGCACCCTTCGCGTTCAACACCTCGTATTTGCGAGCGTATTTCACCTCGACCGGCACATCGCAGCTCGCCCCTTTACAGCGGCACGGAGGGTGCTACACGATCCCCGTGATGCGGAAGGTCCCTACCGTCGCCCTATCGATCGCCGTGGCCGCCCTGGCCGCGCTGGCCGGGAGCTGCAACACGCCGACGCTGCCGATCCCCCCGCCGATCGTCCAGCAGCCGCTCGAAGCCGACCCGACCACCGGCCTGCTCACCGTCCGGATCACCACGTCGATTCCCGAGCGGGTGACGCACGCGATCGTGTTGAACGACGCCACCCAGCACGGCGTGATCGAGGCGCGTTTGGCGGACGGCACGTTCGAGCTGCAGATCCCGGCCGAAACGGGCGACTACGTGCACTGCTTCTTCCTGCTGCAGTTCACCGAGATCGGCCAGGGCACCGTCCCCTTGCTCGTGCAATAGCCGAGAATTCGAAGTCGGGCGCCGACGGTCCCCTACCCCGGCTGCGTGACGCCCCAGCGGACGATGCAGCCGAGCTGCAGTTGGACCAGGCCGAGCAGGCGGTCGGCGGAGGCTTCGACGGCGGCGCCCACGACGTCCATGTAGCCGAGCACCGCGGCGCGCACGCCGACGTCGAGGAACTGGGTCTTGCGCAGCGAGGAGACGGCGAAGCCGAGGATCACGTTCCCGGCATGGTCGCCGTCCAGGTAGGCGTAGCCGAGCCCCGGAAGGATCGAGATCTCGAAGTCGAGCGCGGGGCAGACGCGGGGGACCGAGGCGCAGATGTTGAACGTGATCGGCGCCAGCACCTCGAAGTGGGCGTAGAAGCCGCCGACGGCGCCGCCGCCGCGCTCCTGCATCCCGCCGAGGCCGAGGCCGAGCTCGATGCCGTAGCGACGGGTGAGATCCCAGGCGAAGCCGCCGGCGAACCCGGCGCCGAAGCCGTCGGTGCCCACCGCTCCCACGGCGAACGAGCCGCTGGCGTGCTGGCGGTTCGCATCGGGCGTGCCCCCCACCAGCCCGACCTCGGGCCCGGTCGACGCCGACTCCTCGGCCTGCGCCCCCGCGGGCGGGGCGACCGCCCACAGGCACAGGCCGGCCACGACCGCGGTCCCGGTTCGCGCCGCGCCGCCGAGCACGAACGGTACCCGACGCATCATCGCCCCGGACTCTATCACAAACCGGAGGCGCGGCTACCCTTGGCGCGCTGCCACATCGCCTCCAGCGCCTCGAGGGTCCGGCGGCCGTCGCCGTCGGGGGCCAGCGGCCGTCCCTCCGCCTCGCCCTGCGCCTCCATCGCCTCGAACCGGGCGCGGAACCGCCCCGCCCCTTCGCGCAGCGCCTCCTCGGGGTCGTGCCCCAGGTGGCGGCCCAGCTGCGCCACGGTGAACAGCACGTCGCCCAGCTCCTTGCGGGCCGCCTCGCCGTCGCCGGCCGCCGTCGCCGCGTCCAACTCGGCCAGCTCCTCGTCGAGCTTCGCCCGGACGCCGGCCGCGTCGGCCCAGTCGAAGCCGATCCGCGCGGCGCGCTCGCCCAGCTTGGCGGACTGTCGCAGCATCGGCAGGCCCTTGGGGATCCCCTCGAGCAGCGAGGCGCGGCGCTTCTCCGCGCGCTTCACCTCGTCCCACCGCAGCTCGACCTCCGCCGGGGTGCTCGCCGCCGCCCCTTCGCCGAAGACGTGGGGATGCCGGCGGACGACCTTGTCGGCGATGCCGCGGGCGACGTCCTCGAGGTTCCAGCGGCCGGCGGCGCGGGCCAGCTCGGCGTGGAACACCACCTGCAGCAGCACGTCCCCCAACTCCTCGCGGATCGCGGCGTCGTCCTCGCGGTCGATGGCCTCGAGCAGTTCGTAGGCCTCCTCGACGAGGTACGGCTTGAGCGAGCGGTGGGTCTGCGCGCGGTCCCACGGGCAGCCGTCGGGCTCGAGCAGCCGGCGCATCACGGCGACGAAACGCTCGAGCGGCGCCAGGTTTCCAGGGGGTGCGGCACGTCCCATGGCGGCGGCTTGTAGCGGAGCGGGCCGCGGGAGGCAAGCGCCGCCCGCGCCGCCCGACGGTTTCCACGGCGCGCGGCCGGGGCCGGACACCGGCGGCGCGGCCTTCGGCACGGACTTCGCTTGTACGGAGTCCCGATCGGTGGTAATGATCGCCGCCCCAGGAGGTGCGGCAAGAATGCCCGAGATTCCGGGAAGCACGATCAACGCCAACTGCAAGAAGTGCGACGCCGACACCCCGCACACGGTCCTCGAGGTGGTCGAGGGTGGGAAGCGGATCGGCAAGGTCCGCTGCGACAAGTGCCGGGACGAACACCCGTTCCGCCGGCCGAAGACCGCGGCCGCGCGCCCCAAGAGCAAGGCCGTCAAGCCGGCCCGGCCCCGCCGGGCGTCGAAGGCCAGGAGCACCGGGGAGATGCCCGCCGACGAGGCGTGGCGCCAGGTCGAGTCGATGGTCAAGGCGGCGGCCAAGCAGCCCTACGAGATGGACCGCTCGTACGACAAGGGCGAGGTGATCGAGCACCCGCAGTTCGGCGTCGGCGTGGTGGTGAACGTGCTCTCGCCGACCAAGGTCGAGGTGCTGTTCCCCGACGTCCGCCGCAAGCTCGTCTGCGGCCAGCAGCCGGTCCACTAGCCGGCGGCGCCGCCGCCCCCGAAACCCCGTGCCGTGACCTCCCGCAAGCCCGGCAGCCGCACCCGCGAGCGCGACGACCTCGCGCTGTTCAAGGCCGCCGCGGCCGACGACCCGACGCTCCAGCCGCTGGCCGCCCGCATGCGTCCGCGCACGCTGGACGAGGTCGAGGGGCAGGCCGAGCTGCTGGCGCCGGGCAAGGCGCTGCGCGAGGCGATCGCCGGCGACCGGGTGCCGTCGATGGTCCTGTGGGGCCCCCCGGGCTCCGGCAAGACGACCCTGGCGCGCATCGTCGCCGACGCGACGCGGGCGCGGTTCGAGCCGTTGTCCGCGGTGCTGGCCGGCGTGGCCGACCTGCGGGCCGTGGTCCACGCCGCCGAGGAGCAGCGCGCGCTCCAGCGCCGCCGGACGATCGTGTTCATCGACGAGATCCACCGCTTCAACCGGGCGCAGCAGGACGCGCTCCTGCCTCACGTCGAGGCGGGGACGATCACCCTGATCGGCGCGACGACCGAGAACCCCTCGTTCGCCGTCAACGCCGCCCTGCTCTCCCGACTGCACGTGTTCCGGCTCGATCCGCTGCCGCGCGACGCCGTGCTGCGGCTGCTGGCCCGGGCGCGCGACGACGAGCGGCG
>CAZMRP010000552.1:0-4051 GCA_964568275.1 uncultured Myxococcales bacterium | reverse complement strand
GGGTCGATCTTCAGCGCGTCGTCCACGGCGGCCAGGACGCCCGCCGGGTCCTTCAGCCCGCGGGCCGCGTCGGCCAGCCGCAGTTGCACCTGCACCCGCTCGGCCGGCGGCAGGTCGGCGCCGAACCGCATCAGCAGCTCCTGGAACGCCGAGCGCGCCTCCTCGAAGCGCTTGAGGTCCAGCTTGACCTGGGCCAGCAGGCGCTGCACGGCGCCGTTGTCGGGCGTGAGCTGCAGGGCGCGGGCGAAGGCCTTCTCCGCCCGCTCCAGCTCGCCGAGCCGAAGCGCCGCCTCGCCCTGCCGCTGGAACAGCTCGGACGCGCTCTTCGGTCCCATGGCGTCCGCCGAGGCGGAGAACTGCTCGTAGATCCGCGAGGCGTCGTTCCAGCGCTCCACCTCGCGGAACAGCTCGGCCAGCGGCTCCGCCGCCTCGACGTTGGCCGGGTCGAGCGCAAAGGCCTTCTCGTAGCACTCGAGGGCCTTGTCGCGGTCGTTGACCTGGCGGCGCCAGATGCGACCCATCTGCACGAAGAGCTGCGCCTTGGCGCGCGCGCCCTCGGTGGCATCGATCTCGCGCTGCAGCATGTCGATCGCCGCGGTGTGGTCGCCCTTGTCCAGGTAGGCGTCGCGCAGCGCCGCGGCGGCCGCCGCGTTGTTCGGGTCGGCGTCGATGGCCCCGCGATACGCGGCGAGCGCCGCGTCGCGGTCCCGCAACTGCTGCTCGGCCAGCACGCCGAGCTCGACCAGCAGCTTGCCCTTCTCGACGCCGTCGGTGGTCAGCTCGGCCAGCTTCCGCAGCGCCCCGGCCGCCCGCTGGTGCTGCTCGGTCTTGCGCGCGCAGAGCACGATCTCGCGCTGGACGTCGGCGTCGCCGGGCAGCAGCTCGGCCACGCGGTCCAGCACGTCCAGCGCCGGACCCCACAGCTCGAGGTTGGTGGTCAGGACGCTCGCCTGCTGGCGCAGCAGCTCGAGCTTCGGCCCGCGGTCCACCGCCAGCTCCGCCTGGTGCTCGAGGATCTCCGCCAGCTCGCTCCAGCGCTTGTCGCTGCGGTACAATCGGTTGAGCGCCGCCAGGGCGTTGGCGTGGTCGCGGTCGAGGTCGAGGATCTTCTCGAAGGACCCGATCGCCGCGGGGACGTCCATGAACTCCTCTTCCTGGAGCCCCGCGATCCGCTCGAGCAGCGCCACGGTCTGGCGCGCCGTGGTGGCCAGCGCCAGCTGCCGCTCGAGAATGCCCAGCAGGTCCTTGAACTGGTCGCGGCGCGCGTAGATCCGCTCCAGCCCCTTGAGCGCGTCGAGGTCGCCCGCGTCGAGCTGCAGCACCTCGCGGAACGCCTCCGCCGCACCCTCGAGCCGCTCCAGCCGGTCCTCGCGGATCTCGGCCAGCGAGAGCAGCAGCTCGATCCGCGGCTTGGTCTCGGTCGTCGCCGCCAGCCGCTTCTCGTACAGGCCGACCAGCTCGTCCCACCGCTCGTTCCGCGTGTACAGCCGCTCCAGCGCCGCGCCGGCCTGGGCGTGGGTCGCATCGTCCCGCAAGACCTGGCCGTACAGCTCGATCGCCCGGTCGGGCTGGTTCAGCCGCTCCTCGAACAGCTGCGCCGCGGCCGCCAGCCGGTCGCGCCGGGCGCTGGGGAACGCCGCCACGTCGGCCCGTCGCTCCAGGATCTGCACCAGGTCGGACCACTGGTGCGCCGTACGATAGATGCGCTCCATGCCCTCGAGCGCCGCCTCGGAGCGCGGGTCGATCTGGAGCGCCTGCTGGAAGTAGCGCACGGCGAAGTCCGGCCGGCCCAGATGCTCCTGGGACCAGGTGCCGAGGTGCGCGCAGAGCCGGACGGCGGTCGCCGGCTCCTGGGTCGCCGCCAGCACGCCGCCGACCTCCTGCAGCACGGAACCCCAGGCCTCGGACAGCGCCCCGAGCCGCTCGATGCGCGGCACGAGGCTCTCGTCGCCCGGGTTGTCCTTGAACACCTGGAGCACCACGGTCAACGCCTTGGGGTAGTCGTTGAGGTCGTTCTCGTAGACCCGCGCCGCCTCGAGCAGCGCGTCGCGCTTGTCGCCGTCGGACTTGGCCGACGCCGCCCGCTCCAGCAGCAGGTCGACCAGCTTCTCGAAGCGGCGCGCCGAGCGGTACAGCTCCTCGATCGCCACGCGCGCCAGCTCGTCCGTCGGGTCCAGCTCGAGCAGCTTGCGGTAGCTCTCCTCGGCCTGGTCGACGTCCTGCAGCTCGGCCTCGAAGATCCGCCCCATGCGGAACAGGGTCTGCTTCTTGCGCGCGGGCCCGGCGTCGTCGAGCACGACGTTGAGCGCCTGGAGCACGGGATCCCAGGCCTTGGCGCCGCGCGCCGTGGACTCCAGCTCGTCGAACAGCTCGTCGCTCTCCGGCTCGGCCAGGTACTGGTCGGCCCAGTCCTGGACCTCCTCGAGGGTCGCGGGCTTGACCGAACCACGACGCTCCTCCGCCTCGCGCTCCTCGCGGTACGCCGCGTCGAGCTCGGTCATCAGCTGCTCGACGCTGGCGTACCGGGCGGCCGGATCCTTGCGCAGGCAGCGCAGCACGATCTCGTCCACCCGCTTGGGGATCGCCGTCCGCGCGCTGCGCGTGCTCGGCGCCGCCGGGTCGACGGTCAGGTGCTTGACGCAGACGTCGATCGCCGTCTTGTCGACGAACGGCGGGACCCCCGCCAGCAACTCGTACAACAGCACGCCCACCTGGTAGACGTCGGTCCGCTCGTCGGGCACGCCGTTGCGGACCTGTTCGGGCGCCGCCGCCTTGGGGGTGCCGAAACCCGCCAGCCGCCCGGCCTCTTCCTGGCCGGACGAGCTCCGCCCGGCCAGCCGGTCGGCCCCGGCCCCGACCAGGGCCACGTGCGTCGTGTCCTCGACGTCCCACAGGATGACGTTCTCGAGCTTGACGTCCCCGTGGTTGAGGCCGCGGGCGTGGAGCGCGCCGAGCGCGCCGAGGACCGGCATGATCACCGAGCGCAGTTGGACGAACGACGCCGGGCCGTCCGCGATCAGCGACCGGGCCGTGCGCCCGGGGATCCAGTTGGTCGCGACCCAGGCCAGGCCGTCGGCGTGGCCGACCTCGAGGATGCGCGGCAGCACCGGGTGCTCGATGCCCCGCAGCAGCCGCTGCACCGCGAGGTAGCGGAACAGCGCCACCGGGTCGTTGGCGTACTCGCGCCGCAGCACGCGCAGGCCGACGGCGCCGTCCGGACCGGTGGCCTTGTAGAACAGGCTCACCCCGCCCGCACCGATCGCCTGCTCGACGACGTACGGCCCGACCTTCGCGCCGGCCTCCAGCGTCTCCTCCGGCCGCCGCATGCGGTTCTGCTTCAGCCGCGGGTCGACCGCCGAACCCTTGCGCGCCAGCACGACGTCGGCCAGCGCCGCCGTCGCCCCGACCCGACCGGCCCAGTCGAGCAGCCGGCGCACGTAGGTCGCCTTGCCCGCCCGCTCGTCGGCGATGCTGGCCGGCGGCACGCCCAGGTCGTCCCGTACCAGGGCCTCGAGGTCCGCCAGACTGAAGAGACGCTCCAACTCACCCTGCAGGATTTCTTGCAGCAGGTCCATGGTGCCTCCAAGCGCGGCGGATTATATCGGCGCCCTCCCGCCATGGGAAGATGCAACCTGCCGCGGGGATTCGAGCTTCGGGAGCCGCCTTCCGTCGGTCCGGGAGCCCGTCCTGGCCGCCCTCACGGCGGCGGCTCGGGGTCGCGGACCTCGAATTCCGCCTCGACATCGAGCGTCAGATCGGCGGTCGGCCGGATCTTCCGCACCACCGAGGGCCGACCGGGAACCGCCACCTCCACCGCGTGCTCGTCGGCCGACAACGGGACCCGGAAGTCCACCCCCACCGGCCGGCCGTCGAAGCGCACCTCGGCGCCCGCCGGCACGCCCAGCACCCGGATCCGGGCCGCCGCCCCGTCGGCCAGCGGAGCCTCGGAGGTTCCCCCGCCGGCCGCCCGGCCCCCTCCCCCGCGGGTCACGCGCAGCCCGACCACCACGCTGCCGACCGCCAGCGCCACCAGGCCCACCCCCAGCGCGGC
>CAZMRP010000551.1:0-4052 GCA_964568275.1 uncultured Myxococcales bacterium | reverse complement strand
CGCACCGCAACAACTACAACTGGCTGCGTGATCTCGCGGACGACGAGATCGTCGACATCCTCGATTCGGCCTGGCGTCCCGCCCCTCCGGCTGCTCCGCCGGTCCCGCGGGCCGGCGTGCTGCCGGACGCCGTGCGGGTGCTGCGCATCACCAACCGCCACGGCCGCTCCGTCGCGCTGCTCGCGCCGAACGGCGTGCTGCACCAGCACGACGGCGTCGGCCGGCTGGTGTTCGAAGGGATCCGCGAGCTCGGCGTCCCGGCCAAGCTGACCCTCGGCTCCGAGGGGCTGTCCTCGCTCGACATCTGGCAGCTGGCCAAGGAGTGCGACCGCGGCTTCCTGCTGATGCCGCAGGACTCCGGCCGCGTTCCCGGTACGCTGGTGCGCGAGGCGTTGCACACGCCGTGGACTCCGGAAGGGCTGGCCGAGGACCGGATCGTGACGCTGGTGGTCCAGGCGGCGCCGCAGGGCGCCCCGCTGGCCTTCGATCCCCGCACCAACGACTCGCTCGCCGACCTGATCCTCGACCGCCTGACCGCCGTCGCCTAGTCCCGGCGGTTCCGTCCGTCGACCGTGCGCCGGCGGACGCCCGTGTCGCTGCCCGTGTCGCTGCCGGTGTCGCTGCACGTTGTCGAGACGGTCGATCTGCGTCAGACTGGTGCTCGGTGGGACCGGACGCGGCGACGGGTCCGGAGAGGAGCAACGAGATGGCGGCAGCGAGGATGGGACGGCTGGCGGTGTTGGGCCTGGTGGCCCTGGCCGGCGCGGCGACGTTCGGGTGCGACGACGGCGGGCAGTGGATCCTCGTGCCGCCCGACGGCTGGGACGCCCGGGCGGACGACGGCGGGGCCGGCGAGACGGCCGTGGAGGACGGGACGGTCGACGAGGACGGGACGCCGCCGGCCGACGTGCCGCCGGTCGACGTGCCGCCGGCCGACGGGGAGGGCGACGCGGCGTGCGGGACCGGCAGCTTCGCCTTCGCGGACACGCAGGAGGCGTACACGGCCCCGGTCGGCGCGCGCTTCATGTACGTCAAGGCCTGGGGCGGGGGGGCCAACGGCGAATCGTTGGGTTGCTCGTTCCCCAGCGACGGGGGGCTCGGCGGGTACAGCGAGGCGGTCTTCGAGCTGCTGACGACGCCGCCGCCGTTCATCGTGATCGTCGGCGGCGAGGGTCACGCCGGGGCGGCGGGCACGATGTTCTTCGGCTGGGGCCAGGACGGCGGCGGGGGTCTGTCCGGCGTGTTCGTGGGGCCCGACACGATCACCGACACCGACCAGGCCAAGGCGCTGGTGGTCGCCGGCGGCGGCGGCGGCGCCTGGCCGGGCTGTCATCCCGGCGGCACCGGCAACCACCCCACGTATTCCGGCGGCCGGACCACCATGCTCGGGGGCCGCAGCACCTCCGGCGACGAGCTCGGCGTCAACGGCGGCGGCGGCGGCTACTTCGGCGGCACGGGCGCGGACCGGGACGAGGGGGGGCAGGGCGGCACGGGCTTCGTGGACGACGATCGCCCGGGGATGCGGCTGGTGCGCCACCGGATCCTGTACTCCGAGCCCGGCGCCGGCGCGGTGCCGAACAACGAGGATCCCGACTACACCGCGGCGGACTACGAGGCGGGGATCTGCGAGCAGCCGGGCCGCGTGGTGATCCACTTCACCTGCGAGGAGCCGCCGCTGATCTAGCGCCTCAGAGCGCCCGTTCGATCGCCTCGCACACCGTCCGCAGCACCTTCACCCGCGCGAACAGCTTGTCGTTCGCCTCGACCAGCGTCCACGGCGCGGCGTCGGTGCTCGTGCGGTCCACCATGTCGCACACCGCGTGCTCGTAGCGCGTCCACTTCTTGCGGTTCCGCCAGTCCTCCGCCGTGATCTTGAACCGCTTGAACGGCGTCTGCTCCCGTTCGCGGAAGCGCCGGAGCTGCTCGTCCTTGGTGATCGCCAGGAAGAACTTCACCACCACCACGCCGTGCTCCACGAGCTGGTGCTCGAAGTCGTTGATCTCGGAGTAGGCGCGCATCCAGTCGCTCTCCGAGCAGAACCCCTCGATCCGCTCCACCATCACCCGGCCGTACCACGAGCGGTCGAAGATCGTGATCCGGCCGCGGCGGGGCAGGTGGCGCCAGAACCGCCACAGGTAGGGCCGCGCCGACTCCTCGTCGGTCGGGGCCTGGATCGGCACCACCTTGTAGATCCGGGCGTCGACCGCCTGCGTGACGCGGCGGATGCCGCCGCCCTTGCCGGCGGCGTCGAAGCCCTCGAACACCAGCACCACCGAGCGGCGGGCGAACTTCGGCTTGAGCGTCAGGGCGGCCAGCCGCGCCTGCCAGCGGTTCTTCTCCCGGTCGTAGCGGCCGCGCGAGAGCTTGCGGCCGTAGTCCAGCGAAGTGAGGACGTTGCGCTCGTCCACCGGTCGGGCGAGCGGCGGCGTGCGGTCCGGGCCGCAGGTCGCCGCGCGTTCCTTGCGCGCGAGCCGGTCCGCCAGCGCCGCCAGCAGCGTGTTCGCCACGGTCAGGTTGCGGTACTCCGCGTCCGCCCCCTCGACCACCGTCCACGGCGCCTCGCCGCGGTCCGTCAGCCGCAGCGCGTGCTGCGCCACCGCGCGGAAGCGGTCGTACAGCCGGAACGCCTCCCAGTCGCGCTTCGTCACCCGGCCCCGCTGCTCGGGGTCCGCCTCGAGCGTCTGGAGCCGGCGCTTCTGCTGCGCCTTGCTCAGGTGGAACCAGAACTTCACCAGCAGCACGTCCTCCGCCGCCAGCATCCGCTCGAGCCGCACGATGTCGGTGACCGCCCGGTCCAGCTCGACCTTCGACAGCTCCCCCGTCACCCGCCGGGTGATCGGCTCGGTGTACCAGTTGCCGAGGAAGACGCCGATCTTGCCCTTGGCCGGCAGCGCCTCCCAGTAGCGCGACATGGCGGGGCGCTCCAACTCGTCCGGCCGCGGCATCAGGAACCCGTGGGTCTGGACGTGGCGCGGGTCGAGCCACTCGTTGAGCAGGTTGACCGTCTCGCCCTTGCCCGCCCCCTCGATGCCGGAGATCAGGATCAGCACCGAGAACTGCTTGCCGTTGATCAGCTCGAACTGCTTCGTCAGCAACTCCTGGCGCAGCCGGGGCGCGTCCTTCTTGTACTGTTCCTTGGAAACCTTGTGGCCGAGCTCCGCGGATTCGAACATGGCGGCAGGATAGCACGGCCCGGGGCGCGGGCGGAGGGGCGCTCCGCCGGGCGGGACGGGGCGCCGCGGGTCGTGTAGACTCGCCGACGAGGAGTTGCCGATGCGCATCGCCCTGCTGTCCCTGTCCCTGCCGTTGCTCGCCGCCGCCTGCGACGGCGACGACGCCGGCGCCTGCTCCGGTCGCGGCACCCTGCGTGTCTGGAGCGACCTGACCGTCTGCGAGTGCGCGACCGGCTACACCGCGGACCCCGCGGCGCCCACGACCTGCGTGCCGACCACCACGTTGTGCCGGGGCGGCGCCATCGACTTCGACGTGGACGGCGACGGGACCAACGAGAGCTGGTTCGAGCCGACCGCGCTGGAGTGCGAGATGTACGAGGCGGTCAACCGCACGCGGGCCTCGCACGACCCGGAGGGGACGCCGGAGTGCCACCACCCGCTGGCCTACGACGTGGAGTGGTCGGCGCACGCGCGCAACCACAGCAGGCAGATGGCGGACCGGGGCGCGCTGTTCCACGCCGACTACCCGAGCGGCCAGAACTGCGCCTACGGCTGCGGGCCGGAGTGCGAGATGGACATGTACATGAACGGCGCGGGCGAGGACCACTGCCCGCCGCTGTCCCACCACTGCAACATCATGCGCTGCAGCTTCACGCGCCTCGGCACCGCCTACTGGACGCCCGAAACCGGCACCTGGAACACGCAGAACTTCCTGTAGGACGCTCGCGTCCCGCGTCCCGCGTCGGGTCGCGCGGCGTCGATTTGTCCGCTGCCGCCGGGCCGTGCTAGGAGCGGGACGGTCGGAGGTGCCCGATGCGTGCTCGAACCCGGCTCGGTGGCCTGCTGCTGGACGCGCGCGAGCAGAACCGCCGGGCCGGG
>CAZMRP010000550.1:0-4055 GCA_964568275.1 uncultured Myxococcales bacterium | reverse complement strand
GCTACAACCGGCCAGAATATCCGGAAAACGTCGGCCAGAATTTCCGGAACCCACAGATGCCCGTCGGCCCCTGCCTTCTCCGTGTGAGCGTCGACCTTTCCTTGCCCGCCGCCGGAATCTGGACGCTGTGGCTCCTCCAGCGGCTCCTCGGTGGAGACGCTTGCCCCGGAGCGCCGTTTCGATCGCGCGGCGCGCGAACACGCATGCTTGCCTCCGAGTTGGAGGGGACCGCAGCACCGGGGACGGAGGGGCGTCGAACCGGCTCGACCCGAAGGTAGCACCCGATGGCAGGAGAACCCGAGCGCCAGCTACACGCAGATGCACATGCAAATCGGACTTCCGAAGACCTCGATGCACGAGCCGACCGCGCTCCAGGACTGCTCAGCGCAGTTGCTGCAGGGTCGTCCCTCGCAGTACGGGGTCCCGGCCGCACAGGTGCCCGCGACGCACTCGTCCTCGACCGTGCACACATCGTCGTCGTCGCACGTCGTCGCGTCCAGATTCGTGTGTGAGCACCCGGTGACCGGATCGCAGGTATCATCCGTGCAGACGTTCCCATCGTCGCACGTCGTCGGCTCGTACCACGCGCAGGTTCCGTCCGAACACGAGCCTGGTGCGGTCCATCCGGATGCACCGCACGAACCCGGGCAGTCGCCGCACGAGGCAACGGTTCGCTCGTCGCCGCAGTTGTCGGCGGCCGTCAACTCCCCGCAGGTCGCGAGCAGCCGGGAGCAGAACTCCTCGCTCGACTCGGCGACGCAGGCCTCCGCCTCGGCTTCCAATTCAACGTCCTCTGCAACGTCTTCACCGACGTCGCCGTCCAGGTCGGCATCCGCGTCGGCATCGGCGTCCGCGTCCGCATCGGCATCCGCATCGGCATCGGCGTCCGCGTCCGCATCCGCATCGGCGTCGGCATCCGCATCCGCGTCGGCGCCCGCGTCGGCCCCGACGTCATCAACAACATCCACTTCCGCTCCGCCGTCGTCGACGGGATTCGATCCTCCGTTGTCACCGCAGGCGGAGGCGAGGAGCAGCGCGAGCAGGGTTCCCAAGGTGATCCGCATGAAGCCCTCCAAGTCGCGCCGCCGATACCACGCCCTCGCCGGGCCGTTCAAGCCGTGGACGCGCGCCGAGATGCGCGGGATTCCCGTCGCGTGGGGCACGATCCGTTTCTGCGGCGCGAACGCGCTTCGTGTCCGACATCGCACCGTTTGCCGCCGCACGGCCCTGGTCTGACGCACGCTCGACGACTCGCGGATCTCAGCGGGCGTTTCCAGCAGACGGGGACCGATGCGGGGTGGCAGGCGCGATCACCGAGGTTCCAGAGGGCCCAACTGTCACGCCTGCGCGCGCGACCGCCAAGCGGTCCTCGACTCCCGGCGCATCCACCCGCCACTGGTCGTGTCGATTCGGTTCCTGTGGGAATTGCACCACGGGGCATTGGAAGGTTCCCCAGGCTGCCGGAGTGCCTCGGCGTTGTCCGAGCAGACGCCCGCCACCCTCGCCTCGCACCCGGTTGTTCGAGCCTCCCGCCGAAGGTAGTCTGCGACCATGACCTGCCCGTTCTGCGAGAAGATCGCTGCCGGACACATCCTCGCCGAAAGCCCGCTGGCCGTCGCGATTCCGGACGGACACCCGATCAGCCCATGCCACACCCTGATTGTCCCACGACGGCACGAGGCGGACTTCTTCGGGCTCACCGACGACGAACGGTCCGCGATGTGGGCGCTGGTTCCGGCCGTGCGCGCCGCCATCGAGGCCGAGACGAAGCCCGACGGATACAACATCGGGGTCAACGCCGGCGCCGCCGCGGGCCAGACCGTAGAGCACGTCCACCTCCACGTCATCCCCCGCTACCACGGCGACTCCCCGGATCCGCGCGGCGGCATCCGATGGGTCCTCCCCGCAACGGCGAGGTACTGGAAATGACCGCCGCCGACCACGACGATCACGGCGCCATCGAGGTCGCCGAACGGATCCTCCTGCTCATCGACCGCGGCCGCTTCACCTCGACCTACAAGTACGCCGTGTTGCTCGGCCTGATGGACCTCTGCCTGGAACGCGCCGCCCGCGACGGTTCCGCCCCGCAATCCGTCACCACCCGACAGCTCGCCGAACGGATCATCGAGCTGTACTGGCCGCACACCACCCCCTTCCTTGCGACTCGCGGAGCGGACCGAACGGCCGCGCCGCCGGTGCTGCGACAGAACTCGGGCGGGCAGGCCGAGATCCTGACGCTCCTCCAGAAGTTCCGCACCAGACACGCGCCGGAGGCGGCCACCGCGCAAGCCGCCGGCCGACAGGCTTCGAGGACCGCCTTCGAACGGCTCGTGCGCAACGTCGAGTGGAAGCTGGTCGAGATGCCGCTGCCCAAGCTGCAACGACTCGGCGATGGCGACTCGATGGAGTTGCTCTACCGGATCAACTGGGACGACCGGGTCCGGCGGCGCGACCTGGCCGGCGAGTTCGACAACCAGATCCGATTCGTCGGACGAGCGGGAGAACACCTCGTGCGCCTCGCGGGCCTGCTCCGGCCGCTCATCCAACGCGAGTGGGCCGCGAGGGTGGCGCAGCTCAACCGCGACCTGACCGGCGAACGGGATCTTGACGAGTTCCTGTTCGGGCGGTCGCGGGCCGCCCTCGACCCGGTCCGGGACCCGCTCTGCGAGTTGCAGGACGGTCGGTGCTTCTACTGCGGCGGCCGGCTGGGCGCGCGCGTCGAAGTCGACCACTTCGTCCCGTGGGTGCGGCACCCCAACGACGACATCGAGAACCTCGTGGCGTCGGATGCCCGCTGCAACAACGCCAAGCGGGACTTCCTCGCAGCGGTCGACCACATCCGGCGCTGGACGGAGCGCAACACCCGGCGGGCTTCGGAGTTGCGGACCGTCGCGGACCAGGCCGGGTGGCGGTCGGACGCCAATCGTTCCGTCGCGGTCGCGCGAGCGTTGTACGTCCACCTCCCTCCCGGTTCGCACCTCTGGCTGGCCCCCCGCAGCCGGTTCGAGCCGCTCGACCACGGCGCCGTCCGGGCGGCCTTCGCTGCACTCGCAGGGTAGGGGCCGACCGCCCGCCGTTGTTCCGCCTCAGCGGCCCTTCGGACGCCGAGCCTGGCCATCGACGCAACCTGTTGACACCACAACCCGTTCCGGGTAGGAATCGCGTCGGCCATGATGTTGTCGTGCGGGATTAACTCAGTGGTAGAGTGCTAGCTTCCCAAGCTGGAAGTCGTGGGTTCGAATCCCATATCCCGCTCCACGACCGGAAGACACGAAGCCAAGCACCGACGAACCGGCGCGCTGCCGAAGGCTCGCCCACGGATGGCCTCCTCCCGGACTACCAGCTGCAGTGGCCGTTCCAACACCCGGAGGCAAACCCGCACTCGTGGCCGCAGGAACCGCAGTTGTTGGCGTCCCAGTCCAGGTTGACGCAGCCGATGCCGGGGCAACAGGTCTCCCCGCTGCGACTGCAATCGTAGTTGCACGCGGTCCACGTGCAGTCCGACCGACAGGTCTGCGAACCGGTGCCGCAGCTCGGAATCGAACACGACTGCGTCGCCCCCGGCGTGCAGTCGCTGTGGTCCGCCACGCACGCACTCCACTCGCACGTCGGCTCGCACGCCCGATGCCCCACCAGACACGCGGTCGGCGTGCACTCCTCCACGGTCCCCGGAGCGCACAACTCCGCCGGGTAGGTGCACTCGGACCAGACGCAGGCGTCCGTGCACGTTCGACGTCCCTCGCCGCACGGCCCGCAGATGTCCACGGTCCCGATCGCGCACTCGAAGCCGTCGTCCGGCCGCCCGTCGCAGTCGTCGTCCAGCCCGTTGCACAACTCGACGGAACAACCATCCGGGATCGTCCCGCCGTCGTCGTCGTCGCCCGCGTCGTCCTCCCCATCGACCGGAACCTCGGCGTCGCCCTCCGGGCCCACCACGTCCTCCGTCACGCCCGGGTCCTCGCGCCCGGCATCCTCCGCCGGCGTCCAATCCCCGCCCAGGCCGTCCACGACGTCGACGTCCCCAACCCCGTCGGACCCCGCAATCCCGCTCGTCT
>CAZMRP010000549.1:0-4058 GCA_964568275.1 uncultured Myxococcales bacterium | reverse complement strand
TGAACCCGGGCCGCGCGCCCCGAACCGGCGCCGGCGCCCGACGACGACCGTTTGACACCCCGGCCGCGGGTCGCTAGAGGTGATCGGCGATGGGTCGTGCCGCGCCGCTGCTGCTGCTCCTCCTGGGTCTCGACTGCGCCACGCGCAACGGTCGCGAGGACACGCGTCCGCCGCGGGCCGAGGTAACGCCCCAGCCCGAGCGGGACGCCGACGCCGTACCGCTCGAGCGGAGCCCCGGGGAGGCGCCCGCCGCGGTCGACGCAGCCCCGCCGGGCGCCGTCGTTTCGGACCCGCCGGACGCCCCGGAGGCGGCCGTCGAGGCGCCGCCGCCCGCACCGGAGCGGCGGCGGGTGGTGGTCCAGGGCGTCGGGGACTACCTCCTGCACACGCGCGTCCACAACTCGGCCCGCTTCCACGCCGCGTTGACCGACGACCCGGACATCGCCGCCACCGAGGGCTACTCGTACCTGATCTACAAGGTGAAGCCGGCGTTGGCGCGGGGCGACCTCAACCTGTTCAACCTCGAGACCCCGCTGGCCACCGAGCGGCACCCGCAGTCGGGGAACCCGCCGATGCTCAACGGTCCGCCGATCGCCGCCGTGTCGCTGGCGCGCACCGGCTTCCACGTGGCCGGGATGGCCAACAACCACGCCTACGACCAGGACCTGGAGGGGGTGGTGGAGACCCGCCGGGCCGCCGAGGAGGCCGGCCTGCTCGTCGTCGGCGGCGGCGCGGACGGCGACCAGGCCCGGGCCCCGGTGTTCGTCGAGCGGCGGGGCGTGCGGATCGGGGTGCTGGCGTTCACCGAGACCGTCAACCGCACGACGCTCGTGGAACGTTCGAGCGCCACCGTGCCGCAGGTGGCGATCTGGCGCGGCGAGGCGGACCTCGAGACGATCCGCTCGGTCCGCCGGCAATGCGACCTGCTGGTCGTGCTGTTCCACTGGGGCGGCGAGTTCGACCTGGTGCCCAACCGGGCCCAGCGCCGCCTGGCGGCCACGCTGTGCGGCGAGGGCGTCGACCTGATCCTCGGCGCCCACTCGCACACCCTGCAGGAGGTGCGGCGGCTCGAGGGCCCGGACGAGGGCGCGTGCGTGGTGGCCTACTCGCTGGGCAACTTCCTCTCCAACCAGGGCCTGAAGTACCGCGTCGGCTGGGAGAACCCCGACCCCGACCGGGCCCAGGGCATCCCCTACACGCGGGACGCGGCGATCCTCCGGGTGACCTGGGAGGACGACCCCGAGGGGCGCCTGCAACTCGCGGCCCTCGAGGCGGTCCCGTTGTGGACCGAGAACAACTGGCTCGACCGCTTCGGCGTGCCCGACTTCCAGAACGACATCTACGTCGCGCCGCTGGCCGTCTCGATGGCCGACCCCGAGCGTGCGGCGCGCTACGGCGCCCTGTACGAGGAGCGGCTGGGGGAGATCCGCAAGGCGCTGGGCGACGACGTGACGCTCGTCGAGCCGTAGCGCCGCGACCCGCCGGCGACTTGACCCGCACCGCAAGTCCGACTAGCAGGATCTGCGTCGTGTGGCCGGGAGCGGCCGGGCCCGGCCCGAGCGGGGCCACGAGCGGTCACGGAGGTGGGGCGTGTCGATCGTGCGGTTCGGGGACTACGACCTGCTGCGCCGGCTCGGCGTCGGCGGCATGTCCGAGATCTTCCTCGCCCGCCCTGCGGATCCGGCGCGGTCCGGGGAGCGCTACGCGCTGAAGCGCCTGCTGCCCGAGCTGGCGGCGGCCCCCGAGTTCGTCGAGCTGTTCGACCGCGAGATGCGGCTGGCGACGCGGCTGCGCCACCCCAACCTGCTCGGCGTCCACGACAGCGGCTGCGTCGACGGGCGCTACTTCATCGTCGGCGAGTACGTCGAGGGGCTCGACTGCTGGAAGATCTCGCGCCGGCTGGCCCGGCTGGACGAGGTGCTGCCGCTGCAGCTGGTGGTCCGGATCGTCGCCGAGGTCCTGCTGGGCCTGCAGTACATCCACGAGCTCCACGACGAGCAGCGGCGCCCGGCCGGCGTGGTGCACGGCGACGTCTCGCCCTCCAACATCCTGGTCTCGCTGCGCGGCGAGGTGAAGGTCGGTGACTTCGGCGTGGCCCTGGTGCCGAGCGAGGAGCTCGAGCAGCAGCGGCGGCGACGACTGCGCGGCAAGATCCGTTTCCTCTCGCCCGAGCAGCTCGAGGGCCGCCCGCCCGATGCCCGCGCGGACCTGTTCGCCGTCGGCGTGCTGATGGCCGAGATGATCCTCGGCCGCTCGCCGTTCCACGGACAGACCGATGTCGCCGTGATGCTCAACATCCGCGACGTGCGGCTCAACCTCTCGGACGACTTCGAGCGCAACGTGCCGGTGGAGCTGCGGGCCACGCTGCTGCGCGCCTTGTCCCGCGAGCCGCGGGAGCGGCACGCCTCGGCCGCCGCGATGCGCGAGGAGGTGCTGCGCTACGCCCGCCAGTGGAACCTGCGGCTCGAGCGCGAGGAGCTGGCCGGGCTGGTCCAGCGGCTGCTGCGTCCCGGCGACGTCGGCGACGCGGACCCGCACCGCGAGACGCTCACCCCCGAGGAGAACGCGCCGGTCCTCCCGCGCGAGGTCCGGGTGGAACCGACGCCGGCCGCGCCGCTGCCGCCGGCGACGCACTACCTCGTGCGCCGGGCCGACGGCGGCACGCTCGGGCCGTTTCCCTACGCCCGGCTGATCGAGGCGGTGACGCTGGCGGAGGCCGACTCCCACGACGAGGTCTCGGTCGACGGCGGACCGTTCCTGCCGCTGACCTCGATCCCCGGCGTCCGCCAGCACCTGCCGTTGCTCGAACAGACGACGACCGGGGTGGTCCTGCCGGCGGTGCCCGATCGCACCGGACGCTTCGAGACCGACACCGTCGCCGGCGTGCTGCTCGAGCTGGCCGCCGCCCGCGAGACCGGCCTGCTGGTGGCCGACCTCCACGCGATCCGCAAGGAGGTCTACCTCGTCGAGGGCGGCCCGCTCTACGTCTCGTCCAACGTCCGGAGCGAGCAGCTCGGACCGTTCCTCGTGGCCCGCGGCGCGATCTCGTCGCTGGAGCTCGACATGGCGCTCGCCGTGCTGCCCCGCTACCAGGGGAGCATGGCCGACGCTCTGCTGGCGCTGGAGGCGATCGACCCGATGGCGCTGTTCGAGCATCTGACGGAGCACCTCCGCCTGCGGCTGCTCGACCTGTTCACCTGGCAGTCCGGGATCTGGATGTTCTACCGCGGCGTGGAGTGCCGGCGCGAGTTCAGCCTTCCGCCCGCGACGCCGCGACTGCTGCGCGACGGCATCGAGCACTCGTTGCCGACCCACGAGCTCGAGTCCTGGTGGAGCACGACGGCGCCGATCGAGCTGGCCGCCGCGGCGGACCCCCGCCCCCCGCGAGACTGGTGGGAGCTCGGCGACACCGAGCAGGCCGTGCTCGACGCGCTGACCCGCCGCACCAGCGGCGTGGAGCTGCTCGGCCGGCTGCTCCGGCAGCGCATCGACCTCGAGCGCGAGGAGATCCTGCGCGCGGTCCACTTCAGCCTGGTCGCCGGCCTGGCCCGTCTGGCCCTGGTCTGAGCGGCGCCGAGCCGGCCGCGACGCCGCGCGACTGGCGCGACGCCGCGCCGATCCGTATGCTACAGCCTCGTCGCGTCCGCGGAGGCGGGGACCCGGGCGGAGACGAAGGAGCGACGATGCGACGGATCGCCTGGTGCGGCTGCCTGCTGTGGTTGGTCGGGGCCTGCGGAGACGACGGAACGTCGGCCGACGCGGCCGACGTCGGTGACGACGGGGCCGACGCGCTCGACGTGGACCCGGACGGGGAGCCCGAGGCCGACGCGGCCGAGGCCGACGGGGACGCCGAGGAGGCCGTCGACGGGACGGATGCGACGCCGCCGCTGGAGCTGGAGCCGGGCGAGGTGCTCGAGCTGACGGCCGGGGCCGACGGCGCCTTCGCCGCCGAGCTCGCGACCCCGGCGGGCCCGGCTCGGCAGTACGGCCTGGTGCTCCACGCGGGGTTCTGGGGCAGCGGCATGTTCGACTACGAGCTGACGACGACCGGCGTCGCC
>CAZMRP010000548.1:0-4070 GCA_964568275.1 uncultured Myxococcales bacterium | reverse complement strand
CCTGCGTGCTGCCGGTGTCGGCCGTCGCCGGGACCTGGGAGGCGATGAACAGGTAGTTCAGGCGGATCTGCGAGTGCAGCCCCTCGAGGAAGAAGTGCGGGCCGACGGTCACGCGCAGCGTGTCGTTGTCGTCGTTGTCCATGTCGGCGTCCCAGTAGTCGAAGCGCGCGATGAACTCGAAGTCGGCGCCGGCGCCGAGCAGGTCCTTGAACAGGTACCCGGCGTGGAACCACCCGCCGATGCCGTCGGTCGACGCCTCGGAGCGCGTGCCGGTGGCGGCGTCGAGCGTGCGCACGGTCTGGTGCGTGTAGGCGAACTCGCCCATCAGCTTGAGGCCCGGGACCATCGTGAACTCGGCCTCGAACACGGCGAAGTAGTTCGAGTCGTTCTCCCACGTCGGGTCGTCGGCCGCGAGGGCGAACGGGGCGGCGGCGCGGAACTCGTTCGCGGGCGTCAAGGGGTCGTCGGCGACCCCGGAGTCCAGCGACACCGGGAAGCCGGCCCAGAAGTCGGCGGCGAACATCAGGCCGTCCAGCGGCTTGACCTGGGCGCGCACGAAGAAGTCCTTGAGGTCGTTCTCGTCGGTCCAGCCGCCCGCCACGACCTGGCGCTGGAAGCCGTTGAACACGCCGAGGTCGAGTTGGAACATCGACGTCAGCTTCTGCGTGACGAACAGGCCGACCTGCCGACCGACGGTGTTGCCGGTGGCGAACGGCTGGCGCGCGCCGCCCTGGCCCTGGAACACGTAGATCGGGTAGTTGATCGCGTCGAGGCGGGAGACCAGCCGCGGCAGGATCAGCGTGAACGGCGGCAGCGTGCGGCCTACGGTGATCGCCGTCGAGAAGCCCTCGCCCTCGGGGATGAGGTAGCTCATCTTCGCGTCGAGGACGAACTCGGGCAGCGTCGCGTCGCCCTGGAAGGCGTACGTCAGGTTGGGGCTGAGCAGGCTGCCCTTGAGGATGATCCGCGCGCGGTGGAGCTGGAAATCGTAGTGGTTGTTGACGAAGAAGTCGTCCTGATCGTCGACCGTGCCGTTGCCGTTGCGGTCGAGGTCCGAGCCGTCGAAGCGGGCGCCGAACAGCGTCTGGAAGATGGCGGCGACCGTCAGCGAGCCGTAGTTCGAGTTGATCACGGTCTGGCCGGGCTCGGCGGCCGAAACCGGAGCGGCGGCCAGCAGGCCGCACGCGGCGACGAGAGCGATGATCGAACGCGACATCTCGAATCCCTCCTTCCTTCGGAAGCCCGATGCTGCCGACCGCGCGATTCCGCTCAGGGGCGGAGATACTCGTCCGGCCGAACCAGTTCAAGGTCGGTCACATACCACCGATCGGCGGTCCTACGGAAGAGGGTACGAATCGGTTGCCGGTAGGGTCGTCCGGCGTCCTCGAACAACAGCTCGGCGGAGGCCCGGGCGCGGTCCCCGTCGACCTTCACGTCGTCCTCGTCGATCTTGATCCGGATCGTCGGCGTGCCGGACCAGGCGGACCACTCGCGGGCCTTGGCCCGCAGTTCCTCCTCGTCGCCGGCGCCGTACGAGTACAGCTCGCCCCAGCCGCGGGCGTTGAAGCCGAAGTCGGCCAGCCGCACCTCGTCCAGCAGCGCCTCGACGTTGCGCTCGCGAGCCTGCGCGGTCAGCCGCTCGAGTTGTTCGACGATCCGTTCCTCGTCGGACACGACGACCCAGTCGGCGACGCGGCAGACGAGGTAGCCGAGGCCGAAGGCGGCGACGGCGATACCGAGGTAGTGCCAGCGGGACATCCGGGTCTCCCCCTTCGGCCGGCTCAGACGGTCACCACCTCGCGGTACTCGCCGAAGACCCTGCGCAGGACGCCCGAGATCTCGCCGATCGAGGCCAGCGCCTCGACGGCGGCGAGCACCTCCGGCATCAGCGCGCCGTGCGGGTCGCGGGCGGCGCCCTCGAGCCGTTCGAGCGCCGCGGCCCAGGTCTTGGCGTCGCGCTTCGCGCGCACGGCGCGCAGCCGCTCCACCTGTTCGCGTTCGATCCGGGGGTCGATCCGCAGCGTCTTCGGCTTGGGCGCGTCGGAGACGAAGTCGTTGACGCCGACCACGGTGCGCAGTCCGCTCTCGACCTCGAGCTGGAACGCGTAGCTGGTGTTCTGGATCTCGCGCTGCACGTAGCCGGCCTCGATCGCGGCCACCATCCCGCCCAGCTCGTCGATCTTCCGCAGGTACTCCCGCGCCCCGCGCTCGATGCGCCCGGTGAGCGTCTCGACGAGGTAGCTGCCGGCGAGCGGGTCGACGGTGTCGGCGGCGCCGGTCTCGTAGGCGACGATCTGCTGGGTGCGCAGGGCGAGGGTGACGGCGTCCTGCGTCGGGAGCGAGAGCGCCTCGTCGTAGGAGTTGGTGTGCAGCGACTGGGTGCCGCCGAGGACGGCGGCCAGCGCCTGGAAGGCCACGCGGACGGCGTTGTTCAGCGGCTGCTGGGCGGTGAGGGTGCAGCCGCCGGTCTGGGTATGGAAGCGCAGCGCGAGCGCCTTGGGGTTGGTGACGCCGAAGCGTTCGGCGAGCAGCCGGGCCCACAGGCGGCGGGCGGCGCGGAACTTGGCCACCTCCTCCAGCAGGATGTTGTGCGAGGCGAAGAAGAACGACAGCCGTTCGCCGAAGGCGTCGACCTTCATGCCGGCGTCGATCGCGGCCTGGACGTAGGCCAGGCCGTCGGCGAGCGTGAAGGCGACTTCCTGGACGGCGTTGCAGCCCGCCTCGCGCATGTGGTAGCCGCTGATCGAGATCACGTTCCACTTCGGCACGTGCTGGCCGCACCAGCCGAAGATGTCGGTGATCAGCCGCATCGACGGGCGCGGCGGGTGGATGTAGGTGCCGCGGGCGACGTATTCCTTGAGCACGTCGTTCTGGATCGTGCCGCCCAGCACCGCCGGGTCGATGCCGCGGCGCTTCGCCGCCGCCACGTACATCGCCAGCAGCACGGCGGCGGTGGAGTTGATGGTCATCGACGTGGTGACCTTGTCGAGCGGGATGCGGTCGAACAGCAGCTCGAGGTCCTCGAGGGTGTCGATCGCCACGCCGACGCGACCCACCTCGCCCTCGGCGTGCGGGTCGTCGGAGTCGTAGCCGGTCTGGGTCGGCAGGTCGAAGGCCACCGACAGCCCGGTCTGGCCCTGCTCGAGCAGGTAGCGGAAGCGCTCGTTGGTCTCGCGGGCCGTGCCGAAGCCGGCGTACTGGCGCATCGTCCAGAACCGGCCGCGGTACATGTTGGGCTGCACGCCGCGCGTGAACGGCGGCTCGCCGGGCAGCCCCAGGTCGCGGGCCGGGTCGAAGCCGTCGAGGTCGAGCGACGTGTACAGCGGCGCGGCGTCGGTGGCGTCGGTGAACGCCGGCGGCCGCCGGCGCGGCTTGGCCTTCGTTTCCAGCTTCGCCAGCCGCTCGTTCCAGGCGTCCAGCCGCTTGCGGAAGTCGTCCTGCTCTGCCATCTCGCGCTCCTGGTTGCGGGTCCCGGTGCCGCGAGCGGACCGGGAGGGTCAGCGGGTCGGTCGTTCCTGCTTCTTCTTCCTCCGGACGATCGCCAGCAGCCGGTCCGACACGGCGGTGGCCACCACGCGGTAGCGCGGCAGCTCCCCCTGCACGACCTCCGGGGCCTTCTCGGTCAGCGTCACGAACACGCCGGCGACCCGGCCGCTCAGCGACACCGGGATCAGCACCAGCTGCTGCGGCGGCGTGCGGCCGGCCTGGGGCCGCAGCGGCAACGCGGAAACGTCCAGCACGCGGGACTCGCCGTCGGCCAGCGAACGGTCGAGGGCCTCGAGGCTGCCGGCGCGGATCTCGTCGCGGTCGCCGTACAACGCCTTCCAGTGCTTGCCCGCGCGGTGCACGCGGTGCGCCGACTCCTGGCGCGTGACGAACGCCGCGGGGCCGAGCACCTCCTCGAGGGCGAACAGCGCGGAGGCGGTGACGGAGTCGCGGTCCTCCAGGCCGGCGATGCGGTCGCGCAGCCGCCGGACCGCCTGTTCGGTCACCGGCACCAAGCCGGGGAGGCCGGGCGAGGACGGGGAGAAGGGACGGGAAACACCCAGCCGCGGCGTGCTCACGCGGGC
>CAZMRP010000547.1:0-4073 GCA_964568275.1 uncultured Myxococcales bacterium | reverse complement strand
GTCGCGTTCCAGGCGGCGACCGGCGGTCGGCGACGCCTGACCGACCGCCTCGCCGCCGTGCCCGGCGTCGGCCCCGTGACCCGCCGCCGCCTGCTGCGGGCCTTCGGCTCGGTGGCGCGCGTCGCCGAAGCGTCGGTGGAGGAACTGGCCGCCGTCGAGGGGGTGACCGCCGCGCAGGCGCGCGCCGTGGCAGGGACGCTCGCGCAGAGACGCAAGGAACCCGGCGGGCAAGGGTAGGACCTCGCGCCAGGACGACTTCCAACAGGGGACGGGGACTCGCTCTTCGCGACCGGCCCCCCATGCTCGGCCGGAGGAGCGACTCGCTCTTCGCGGCCGGCCCCCCATGCTTGGCCGGAGGGACGAGTTGCGACGCGGCGCGCGGGCGCTGCGTCGCGGCACCTGCACCCCGTCCCCACACCCGCCGACCTGGCGGCTTGCCGACTTGGCACGAGATCCCCTGCCCCTTGGCGGCTTGGCGGCTTGGCGCGACTTCCTGCCTGCCCTCGCGCCTCGGCGCGAGCCCCCGTCAGGACCAGAGCCGGCGGTCGGCGCGGCGCGTCGCGGCAGGGGGCCGGGCGGCGTCGCGGGCGCGCGGGAGGTTGGCGAGGTACGAGGCGATGCGGCCGTTGATGTCGAGGTCGCCGTCGTAGAACATGCTGACCATCGGCACGCCGGTGTGGGCCTGGACCTCCTGGAGGCAGGAGGAGGTGAGCGTGCCGGGCATGCAGCCGAAGGGAGCGCAGTTGACGACCATGCTGGCGCCGTGGCGCGCGAACAGCATCGCGCGGCCCATGGTGATCACGGCCTCGCCGGCGAATTCTTCCGGGATGTACTTCGTCCCGGTGTCGATCACCTCCCGCACGGGCGGCTCGTGCCGGTCGGCGAGGAACGGCCCGGCGAGCCGGTAGATCCGGTGCTCCTCGCGACGGAGGAAGCCGTCCTTGAGCATCGTCACGGCCATCTCGATCGGGTTGAAGGTGTTGGTGCCGGTGAGCGCCTCGCGGCGGGCCATCTCCGAGGTGTAGAGGATCCACTCGCCGATCGGGGCCAGCCAGCCTTCGCCGCCGGCCGCCTCGATCGCGCGGATCACCTCGCCGTTGGAGTAGCCGTTGCAGCGGACGTAGATCTCGCCGACGACGCCCACGAGCGGCTTGGGCGGCCCGTCGCCGCGCAGCGCGGCCAGCGCCTCGACGGCGGCCGCGAGCACGGGCTCCCACTTCTGCCCGCTCTCCAGCGTCCGCTCGAGCAGCGCCTGGCGCACCGCGGCCTCGCGGTCCACCGAACCCGGCTCGCGCTCGTACGGCCGCGCCTTGCACACCGCCTTGTACAGCACGTCGGCGGCGAGGATCCCGGTCCACATGTCGCGGCGGACGGACTCGGGCAGCCCCTGGTAGTTGTTGTAGGACGACGGCGAGACGATCTCGATGTCGCCCCAGCCGAGGTCCTCGAGGATCAGCTTGTGCAGCGTGCAGTACTGGCCGAAGCGGCACGGGCCTTCGGCGGTCGGCATGAAGAACGCCTCGTGCCGCGGGTCGGCGCCCTGCTCGCGCAGCGTCTTGACCAGGCCGCCGATCGTCACCGCCGTCGGCAGGCACTCGGTGCCGCGGGAGAGCTTGCGGCCGATCTCGAACGCCTCGCGGTCCTCCACGGGGAGGGGGCGGGCGTCGATCCCGTTGCGCCGGAAGACGGCCGCCAGGAACCCGGTGCCGTAGATGTGCATCGGCGGAATCCAGATCCGGCGCTTCTTCCACTCCTCGCCGACCTTCTCGCCGGACGCGCCGCGGGACTGGACTCCCGTCGCGGTCGGGTTCGCCGCCCGCGCGGCCTCGGGCGACTCGCCGGCCAGCCGCCGCGCCTCCAGCTCGCGCACCACGTCGAGGAACGCCTCGACGCGCGTGACGTAGCCGGCGTCCGCGGCGTGCTCGTCCAGTTCCAGCACCAGCATCGGCTTGCGCCCCACGGTGCGTTCGGCGTAGGTCAGCGTGAACGAGTCGGGCCCGCAGCCGAAGTTGGTGAGGAAGATCGGGTACAGGTTCGGCGCCTGCGCCGTGCGCCGCACCGCCGCCAGCGCCCGCTGGGCGAAGTTCCAGTAGGTGTTGTGGTAGCGCGGCTCGATGTCGGCGTCGCGGAACCCCAGCCCCTCGGACGGGATCACCGGCAGGCCGTACTCGGCGATCTTGCGCGGCAGGCCCACGTTGAGGCCGCCGTCGTACAGGTTGTAGGGCCGGCCGACGAGCACGAACGCCGGCTTGTTCTCCGCGGCCAGCCGCTCGAGCACCTGCTGCGTCTCGGCCTGCAGCTTGCGCTGGTACTCGGCCTGCGCCTCGCAGCCGGCGCGCCACGCCGCGGCGACCTGCTTCGCGCCGACGCCGAGCACCGGGCCGACGGACCGGGTCAGGTGGCGGATCAGCGTCTTCTCGGGGAACCGCTCGTCGACCGCCGGCGAGAGGATCCGGGTGTCGTCGAGGCCCATGCGGCGCAGCGCGGTGCAGACCACGCCCGGGAGCCCCTGCACGTACGGGCAGAACTGCGAGTCGGTCGTGGCCTGGTTGCGGCGCCCGGCGATGCGGTGCGGCAGGAACACGAAGTCAACGTCCGGCTTGCCGAGCAGCGCGTGGACGTGGCCGTGGACCACCTTGGCCGGGAAGCAGAACTCCGAGGCGACCATCTCGGTGGTCGCCTTGCGCACCTCGCCGTCCGTCTCGCGCGACAGGACGATCCGCGCCCCGAGGCTCTCGAAGAACGCGCGCCAGCGCGGCAGCTCGTCGTACAGGTGCAGCGAGCGCGGCAGGCCGATGGTGATCCCCGTCGGCCGCACGTTCGGCCGGGCCCCCTCGCTGCGCCACAGCACGTTGCGCCGGTCGAACAGCTCGTAGGTCGTCAGCTTGCGCACCCGCTGCTCGTCGGGGTCGCGCCCGCAGAGGTAGCCCCACGAGGCCTCCGCGGACATCGCCGGGCTCTTGGCGTAGGTGATCGCGCACTTGTTGGCGCAGAGCTGGCAACGCTCCTGCCGCAGCTCGATCTCGCCCTCCAGGCAGTCGAGGCCGCGGAAGGTGCTCCGCCCCGCCGCCGGCTGCTGCCGGCGCGCCAGGCACGCCACCCCCATCGCCCCCATCACGTGGCACACCGGCGAGACCACGAGCTCGACCCCCAGCTCCTGCTCGAAGGCCGCGACCAGCCCCTGATTGCGCGCCGTGGCGCCCATGAACGCGATCTTGGTCTTCGCCACCGGACGGCGGCCGACGACCTTGGTCAGGTAGTTGCGGACCACCGAGCGCATCACGCCGGCCAGCGCCTCCTCGCGGGTGTAGCCCTGGCGCAGCAGCGTCATCACGTCCTGCTCCATGAACACCGTGCAGCGGTCGCTGGTCATCGGCGGGGCCAGGCCGATCACCGCCGCGCCGACGTCCTGCACGCGGTAGCCCAGCTTGAGCGCCTGCTCCTCGATGAACGAGCCGGTGCCGGCCGCGCAGACGTAGTTCATGTTCGCGTCGCAGGCGTGGCCGTCGCGCAGCCGGATGTACTTCGAGTCCTGCCCGCCGATCTCGAAGATCGTCTCGACGTCGGGGTCGCCCGCCAGCCCCCCCGCCGCGTGCGCGGTGATCTCGTTGATGATCGCGTCGGCCCCGAGCAGCATGCCGATCAGCTTGCGCCCCGAGCCGGTGGTGCCGACGGAGAGCACCTCCAGCGTCTTGCCCGCGCGGGACAGCGCCTCGCGCAGCGACGCGAACAGCTTGCGCGTCGCCCCGATCGGGTCCCCGGCCGTCTTGCGGTAGATGTCCAAGAGCACCCGCTCGCGCTCGTCGAGCAGCACGCACTTGGTAGACGTCGAGCCGATGTCCACGCCCAGCGCCGCGCGGACGACCGGGCCCTCGGGCCAGCCGTGCACCCGCACCTCCGCCCCGTCCTCGGTGGTCCACGAGTCGGCGACGGCGAACGACGGGTACTTCGTCCGCTCCAGCACCAGCGGCCGGCCCTGCGGCACCAGCGAGGTCCGCGCCCCGGGGCTCGACGGCGGCCGCGACGGGCGGCCGTTCTCGCGATGGCTCCCCGACCCCGCCGCCACGCCGAGG
>CAZMRP010000546.1:0-4077 GCA_964568275.1 uncultured Myxococcales bacterium | reverse complement strand
ACACGCCGCCACGACCGACGATGCGTCCCTCCAGATCCACTTCGCCGACCACGCCGTCGTCGAAGGTGAGGCGGAGGCGGTAGCCATGGAGGACTTCCACGGTCGTGACGGCAGCGGGTCGCATCGTCGTCACCTTGCTAGCGCAGCGGCTCGATCTTCGTCGCGGGCTGCCGGGCCTGCACGCGTTCCCAGTTCGCCAACAACTCGGTGCGATGCAGAACCGCCCACTCGACGACCAGCGCGAGCGCTCGCGGGGAAAGAGCGCCGTTCAACAGGCCGGGGGGATCGATGCGCACCTGCGCCCGATCCTCGCCGTGCGTCACGTGGAAGTGGGGTGGAGGATGATCGTCGAAGTACATCGCGATCACCATCCCGAAGAACCGGCTGACTTCGGGCACGCTCCGTCGACCTCCACGGCTACCCTAACACCGGGCGCCGCCTGGCGCCAACCGTGGAGCCGGCGGTGGCGGCGCCCGCGAAGCCCGTCCGGATCGGGGTGCGGGAGGCCAAGGGGACCTGGCGAGCGGATGCGGCCTGACGCCGTTTCGAGGTGAACGGCGAGCCTCAGGAACCGGGGTCGGCCGCGACCCGCTCGAGCCAATCGAGCGCGCCCGGCGTCTCCTGCCGGCCGCGACGGTACTCGCGCGCCATCACCCGCAACGCAACGCCGTCAACATCGACTCCTGCTCACGGTCTCAGTCGGCCCCGCCGCCGCGCAGCAGCTTCAGCCGTGCCGCGAGGGCGGCTGGTGACGGCGCCGGTCTTTGCGTGGCCGCGGTCGAACGCTCGCGTGCCGCCGCGGCCCGGGCTTCGTACTCGGTGCGCCGCTTGCCGTCCTTCTCCTTGGCCGCGGCGCGTTCCCAGAGGTGCGCGGCTTCGAGGTACGCCCGAGTCTCGCTGGCCACGTCCGTGGCTTCCTGGGCCTTGGCCTCGGCGGCTTCCGCCTTGGCCACGTGCGGGTTGCGACCGAATCCCATGCGACGCCTCCTTGGCGACGCCTTGGTAGCTCAGGGGTGACGGCTTGTCGAGCGTCCGGTTCCTCGTCCGGCCGGCTTGTGTTTTTCCGGGTCCTGCCGCATAGCTCGAGTCCGTCCGTGGCTCTTTCCGGAGGAGGCCGCCGTGGCACACATCGAGCGTTCGAAAGCCAGCTACTTCTTCGACGGCGTGACGGCCGGGATGCTGTCGGAGGAGGTGATGGCGACCATCCGCTCCTTCCTGGCGACGGAGAACCTGTACCACTCGGCCACGCGGGAGATCGCCACGAAGCTCGAGAACCTGAACGACGAGTTCAAGACCACCAAGGACCGCAATCCGATCCACCTGATCACGACGCGGGTCAAGTCGCCCAAGAGCATCCTGGACAAGCTGCGGCGGCGCGGCTTCCCGGTCAGCCTCGAGTCGGCCCGCGAGAACCTGACCGACATCGCCGGGGTCCGGGTCATTACCTCGTACATCGACGACATCTACGAGATTGCGCGGCTGCTGTTGTCCCAGGACGACATCGAGCTGATCCGCACGTCCGACTACATCAAGGAGCCGAAGCCGAGCGGCTATCGCAGCCTGCACCTGATCGTGACCGTGCCGGTGTTCCTGTCGGATCGCACCGAGCCGGTGAAGGTCGAGGTCCAGATCCGGACGATCGCGATGGACTTCTGGGCGTCGCTGGAGCACGAGCTGGCCTACCGGCTGGCCGGCGGCAAGCCGCCCGCCGTTGCGGACGAGCTGAAGGCGTGCGCGGAGATCATCGCGGACACCGACCGGCGCATGCAGGCGCTGCACGACCTCGTCGCCCGTTCCGCCGGCAGCCGCTGACGCGGCTCACGACGTCGGCCGGTGCGGCCCTTCCCGCCGTCTTGCGGCGGACCGTCGCGGCCGGCGGACCGCGCCCCTACGAACGGGCCGGAGTGCCCGCGTCGGCGTCGGGGGGTTCCTCGGGGAGCATGCTCGGACGCGCCTCGACCAGGCGCAGGCGCCGGTTCGCCGCCGCCAGCCGTTCGGAGACCACCCGCGCCAGCTGGAACAGCAGCTCGGCCGCGAAGGCCGGCTCGTCCTTCATCATCTTCTGGAGCACCTTGCGCCGGAGCATCAGCACGCGGCCCGGGGTGACGGCGCGCACCGAGGCCGAGCGGCAGCCGCTCTCGCGGAAGAACGCCACCTCGCCCAGCACCTCGCCCGCCCCCACCACCGCCAGTCGCCGTCCCCCGGTCAGCACCTCGAACGAGCCCGACAGGATCACGTACAGCTCCCGCTCGACGTACCCCTCCTGGGTCACCAGCGTTCCGGACGCCACGTCGACGATGCAGCCGCGGCGGCCCAGCTCGGCGACGAGTTTCTCCGGGAGCTGCTGCAGGAACGACACCGCGGACTCGCCGTCCTGCAACGTGCGCTGCATCTCCTCCCAGATGTGCTCGGGGTCCATCACGACCGAGGAGTCCTCGAACAGCCGCTCGTAGCGCTGATGGTCGAGGGGCCTGCGGCCGCCGGGGCCGTAGTACTTGCGGGCGATCCCGGCGGCGGGCGAGCCGATCCGGGCCAAACGCTCCCAGTCCGAGGGGAAGCCCATCATCGGCACGTGCATGCCGTCGGCGTGGGGCACCAGGGCGCCGCCGAAGGTGCGGAAGCCGAGCTTGGCATAGGCGGAGATCAGTCCCGGCGCGCAGCAGAGGAACATGACCTCGACGCCGTGTCTTCCCACCAGCAGTTCGTAGCCGGTGCGCGCCAGCGCCGGCAGCAGCATGCGGCCGCGCAGCGTGGGGTGGATCATGAACCGGCCCAGTTCCGCCACGCGCAGCCGGTCGAGGTCGGGCACGCGGTCCATCGACAGCATGCGGAACTCGGGTGCGGGGACCTGGCCCGGCCCCCAGTGCATCAGGCGCACCGCGCCGGTGACCTCCGGCATGCTGCCGGTGTAGAGGTGGATCGAATACGGCGCGTCGTCGTCCTCGTCGCGGAGCCAGCGCTGCTCGTGGTCCACGCCGCCCACGGTGTGGTGCAGCTCCTCCACGTAGACCCGGTAGCGGAAGCGGTAGACCGCCTCGCGCTCCTCGCGCGTGCGGGCCTCGTGGACCGGCTCGAGACGGGCGAGCAGGCCGGTGAACATGGCGTCAACCCCTTCCGCGCCGCGCGGGCCGGCGCTGCAGGTAGTAGTCGATGACCTGCGGCAGGTACGCCGCCGGAGCGGGCAGCTCGAGGCCGTCGGCGGCGAGCGCCTCGCGGGTGCGCTCGTTGCGGAACAGCCGCCGTTCGGTCAGGTAGTCGAGGAACACCGGTGCGGTCCGGAGGGCCCGCCGCAGCTTCGGCGGCGCGACGACGGTCAGCGGGCGCAGCAGCAGGTGGAAGCACCACGGCGGCAGCGCGAGCAACGGCGGCAGGCCGATGCCGGCGGCACGAAAGCGCCCGCGCACGAGCCGCTGCAGGTCGACGAGCAGGATCGCGTCGGCCCCGGAGCACTCGTGCAACACCCGCCCGGCGAGGTCGGGGCGGTCGAGCGAGCGCAGCAGCGCGCGGACCAGGTAGTCGATCGGCACGGTGTCGACGCGGGCCGTGCCGAGGCGCGGGACGAGCCCGCGGCTGCGCAGGCCGCTGAGGAACTCGCACAGGTGGTAGAACACCTGGAACGCGCGCACGCGGCCGGTCCGCGAGTCGCCGACCACCATGCTCGGGCGATGCACGGTCACCGGCAGCTCGGCCGCCGCCCGCCACAGCAGCGTCTCCGCCCCGGCCTTCGCCTCCTCGTAGGTGTTGTGGAACGGGCGCGGCCGGTCGAGCCGCTCCTCGGGCACGTCGGTCAGCCGGCCGCCGACGCCGATGGTGCTGAGCGCCTCGAGCTTGCGCAGGCCGCGGACGCGGCGGGCGAACTCGAGCACGTGCTGCGTGCCTTCCACGGCGGCCCGGCGTGCCGCCTCGCGGGGCAGGTTCATCCGGATCTGCGCGGCGCAGTGGACGACGTGCGTGCACCGCTCGGCCAGCGCATCGTGCGCGTCGGTCTCGAGCCCCAGCCGGGCGTGCGTGACGTCGCCCCGCAGGGCGTCGACGCGGGCGCGGGCGGCGGCCGCGGGCTCGGCCCCGAGCAGCTCG
>CAZMRP010000545.1:0-4080 GCA_964568275.1 uncultured Myxococcales bacterium | reverse complement strand
AGCCGAACCGGTTGACGCCGCAGCTGGCGGCGAAGATGCGTCGGGCCGGCGTGGAGGCGATGACGATCCCGTTCGAGAGCGCCGAGGCGTCGATGATGCGGCGGTTCGGCAAGCCGTACCGGATGCAGGCGTCGATGGACGCGCTGGCGCTGTGCCGGGAGCTGGGGTACGACACGGCGAGGTTCCACTGCACCTGGGTGGTGGGGATTCGCGGCGAAAGCTGGCGGCACGTGTTCCGCACCTACTTCGGCGTGCTCAAGGCCGGCGGGCGTCCGACGCCGTTCCCGCTGAGCCCGAGCCCCGGGACGCGCGAGTACGAGCGTCACGAGCCGTGGTTGCGCGGCAAGGACCTGGCGGAGCTGAACGGGCATCTGTGGCCGACGCTGCCGTCGGTGGAGCACGTGCGGCTCTACGGGCTGGTGCAGCGGATCATCAACCAGACCGATGTGCGGCGGGCCGCCCAGCTCGCGAAACGGCTGCCGCGGGACGCGGAGCGGGCGTTTGCGCGGGAGTACGAGTGGTTCCTGCGGGGCCCGCATCGCGTGGGCGACGAGGTCGGCGAGTGAGCGGCGAGCGCGCGTCGCGCGCGCAGCCGGCGGGAATGCTGGCGGGGGTGCGGGTAGGGCTGCCGGTCGGGTTGCGGCTGGCGGCGCCGTACAACCACGACCCGGCGTTGCTCGAGGCGCTGGCGTCGGTGGTAGGCCCGGTGGCGTCGGTCTACCTGCCGGTGCACCCCACGGCCGCGGCGAGCGGCCGGGCGTTCCGGGGCGCGCCATCGCCCGCGGCGTACGCAACCGAGCTGCGACGCGTGGCGCGGCGGTGCCGGGAGTTGGGACTCGCGGTCACCCTGCTGGCCAACGCGCCGGGCTGGGCCGTGGACCCGCGCGCGGTGGCCCGCACGGCGGCGATGTTGCGCGACGAGGTGGACGGGTTGCGGCTGACGCTGGCCGACCTGTCGGCGGCGCGGCGCGTGCGCGAGCTGCTGCCCTGGATCGAACTGGGCGTATCGACGCTGGCCGACGTTCGTTCGCCGGTGGAAGCGCGCTGGTGGCGCGAGCAGGCGGGGGCCGGCTACCTGACGGTCAGCCGGGAGGTGAACCGGAGGCCCGAGGCGCTGGCGCGCCTGGCGGCCACCGGGCTGCGGCTCGGTGTCGTGGCCTACGACGACTGCGTGCCGGGGTGCCCCTTCCGGCTGCACCACGTGGGCGCGGCGCGGGCGCGCGACGGGAGGCGCGGGTGGACGACCTCCCCGCGCTGCCTGGCGGCCGACCTGCGTCGGGCGCGGCCGTGGCTGCTGGCGCAGAAGGAGATTCTGCCGGGGCACCTCGGGCATCTCGCCGGCACCGTCGTCGAGGTCAAGGTCGCAGGGCGGGAGCAGCCGACGGCGGAGGTGCTGCGTCGCGTACGTCTGTACCTCGAGGCGCGCTCGCTGGACCACCCGAGCGACCTGTACGCGGAGCCGCCGGAGGGGTGGGCGAAGCTCGCGGCGTGCGACCGGGTGTGCGAGCGGTGCGGATGGTGTGCGAAGCACCTGCGGCCGCTGGCGCCGGTATCGGCGGGACGCGACGACGCGGGGCGGGAGCGCGAGGCGCGGGGGTCGGTGGTGGAGCTGGTCGGTCCGCACGGCGCGCGCCTCCGGTTGCTGCTCGGGGACGTCCATCCCGACCGACCGCCGTTGCGGGTGGTCGCCGGGCGGGGGTTGTACTACCAGCTCGAGGGACGTGTGGACGACGGCGTGGTGGAGGCCGTGCTCGGTTGCCTGGCGGACCGGCTGTCGGCGGCGGGCGGTGTCGACCGATCCGGGCTGGTGGCGGCGGCCGAGGGACCGTTGCCGGGCGGGTTCCGTCCGCGCACGTTCGCCTCGTCGTCGTCGCGGGGGCAGGCGGCTAGCGTGCGAAGACCCAGGCCATCGGCAGGACGAAGCGGCGGCCGACGTCGGTCGCGGTGAGCGCCCGGTCGTCGAGCTCGAGCAGGCCGTCGGCGACGAACTCCCGGAGGGCGCGCCGCTCGCGGGCGAAGATGGTCGCGAAGCGGACTCCGTGGCGTCGTTCGATGGCCGGGATGTCCACGCGGAACCAGGTCAACAGCTCGTGGATCACGTCGGCACGCAGCAGATCCGACGGGCGCAGCCGCAGCCCCTCGTGCGCGGCGAACCGTCCGTTCCCCACGGCATCGGACCAGGGCGCGAGGGCCTCGTTCTTGAGGCGCAGCGGGCCGAGTTCGGTGTTGGCGGTGGGCCCGACGCCGATCACGTCGGTGAACGAGCCCGGGGTGTAGCCGAGCAGGTTGCGACGCAGCGTGCGGCGGCGCCCGGCGCGGGCCAGGCGGTCGTGGGGCAGAGCGAAGTGGTCGAAGCCGGTCTGGACATAGCCGTCGGCGAGCAGGGTGTCGACGGTGAGTTGGTCCATCGTCACGCGGGCGGCGGGGTCGGGGAGCGGTCCGCGGCGCCGGAGCGCCTCGAGTTGTCCGTGGCCGGGATTGACATTGAGCAGGTTGACCTCGACGCGGTCGGGGCGCAGGCGCACGACGGTCGCCAGCGTCCGCTCCCAGGAGCGGACGGTCTGGCACGGGAGGCCGTAGAGCAGGTCGATGCCCAAGCTGGGGAAGGCGGCGCGCACATCCGGGGCGAACAGCGCCTCCACGACGGCCGACGGCTGGGGCCGACCGACGGCGGCGAGGACGTGCGGGTCGAAGTCCTGGACGCCGATCGACAGCCGGTCGACGCCGCAGCGGCGGTAGAACGCCAGGCGGCGCGGATCGACGGCGCGGGGATCGACCTCCAGGGCGAACTCGCGCGGGCGGTGGGTGCCGACCAGGTCGCGCAGTCGCCCGGCGAGCCGGGCGAAGTCGTCGTCGGCGAGGACCGTCGGGCTGCCGCCGCCGACGTGCACGGTGTCGAAGCGGGGAGCGAGGCCCGCGCGGTCATGGACCTCGGCCAGCAGGTCCAACTCGGCGAGGAGCAGCGGCACGAGGGTCCGGACGCGACGCGGGTCGGAGCAGGCCACGGCGTTGCAGGTGCAGTACAGGCAGCGTCGGCGGCAGTACGGCACGTGCAGGTACAGCGCCGGCGGACGGGCGGCGCGGCGCAGGAAGCCGGCCAGCCGGCGAGCGAACGCGGCGGATTCCAGGGCCAGCCGCGCGTGGCGCCCGGGTTCGTAGGTGTAGAACAGCCGACGGGAGTCCGGGGGGGCAGCGGGGAAGTACTTCGCCGCGAGACGCTGCAGGACGGGTCCGGGGGGCGCGGTCGTCATCGTGTCCGGCTCCGTCGGGGCCGGAACTCTGCGGTGCCCCAGCGTTCGACGTAGCCGCGGTAGACGCCGGGACATTCGTCGCGGAACACGCAGCGCGCGCAGGCCGGGACTCGGACGTGGTTGCGTTCGTGGGCCGGGTCGCGGAACAGGATGCCGAGGTCGGCGTTCCAGACCGCCTCCTCGAGCCGATGGTCCCAGCGGCGGCGTTCGTTGCCGGGGAACACGCAGGCGGGCAGGTTGAAGTCGATCAGCGGCAACCCGAGCCGACGGGCGCGCTCGCGGGCGGCCGCCCAGGCGGGCTGCATCTCGACGTAGCGCGCCTGGAGTTCGGGGTGGTGCAGGGCGGCGCCCACCGGCTTGAGTCCGGTGAGGCAGAGCGCGACGCGGGCGCGGGCGCGGGCGCGCAGCGCCGCGACGTGTTCGACGAGGTCGACCAAGCCGGGAAGTGTCTGGCGGCAGACCAGCGCGAAGATCACCAGCAGTACGTGTCCGTGCGGCGCGATCGCCTCCAGCGCGCGTGCGACGCGGGCGGGATTCCGGGGATTGCAGGTCAGGAACGCCTGGATCTCGGGGTCGGGGCTGTCGAGCGAGACCGAGAAGGCGTCGACCCCGGCGTCGACGAGGCGGTCGACGGCGTGCGGAGCGGCGAGGGCCACGGCGTTGGTGCCGAGCGCCACGTGCTCGAGCCCGAGCTTCCGCAGCCGGCGGACGAAGGCCGCGAGGCCCGGCCGGACGGTCGGCTCGCCCCCGACCAGGATTGCCTTGCGGAATCCGCCGGCCATGGCGGCGGTCGCGAGGTCGAGCAGTTGTCGTTCGGGGGGTGGCGTCG
>CAZMRP010000544.1:0-4082 GCA_964568275.1 uncultured Myxococcales bacterium | reverse complement strand
GCCAGTCCCAGCGCCGCGGCGCGCAGCCGCGCCCGCGGGGGGCCCGCGGCCTCCATGCCGGTGCGGGCCGGCAGGTAGATCGCCAGCGTGACCGCGGACAGGTGCGCGAGCTGCGGGTTGCCCGCCAGCCACTGCAACGCCACCACCAGCGCGCCCAGCCCCACGGTGTGCCAGCTCGCCCGCCGCGCGTGGGTCTCGGCGAGCCACAGCAGCCAGGGCAGGAGCGCCGCCGTGCGCAACAGCGACAGGTGGTGTTCGTGTCCCAGCGCGTACCCGGAGAGCATCAGCGCCGCGCCGGCGAGCAGCGCGCCCGGGGGGCCGGCGCCGAGCGAGCGGGTCAGGCCGTAGGTGCCGATGCCGAGCGCGGCGAGGGCCAAGAGCAGCGACAGCACGTAGGCCGCGTACGGCGACAGCAGGCCGAACAGCAGCAGGTTCGGCGGGTACAGGGCGCCCGCCTCGCCCTCGGCCAGCAGCGGCAGGCCGTGCCCCGCCTCGCCGACCCACCACGGCAACTCGCCTTCCGCCAGCGCGTCGTCCAGCGCCCGGTGCAGCGGGTACTGGAGGATCAGCGTGTCGTACTCCTCGCTCACCGGGAACCGGCCCGCCAACGCGCCGCGCAGGTGGAACGCCGCCAGCCCCGCCAGGACCGCGACGCACAGCAGGTCGACGGCCCAGCCGGGCAGCCGCGGCGCGGGCTTCGAGCGGTCGGCGGCGGCGGGGCCCTCGCGAGTCATTCGGACTTCCACCGGGGCATCAATACCACGGGTCGAACTCCCCGGCAGACCTGCGGAACTCCGCCCAGCGGCGGGCCAGGGCATCGGACGAGAAGCCCCACACGGAGGCGACGGTCAGACCGGCCACCAGGTCGATCGTGTAGTGCCACCGCAGGTACAGGGTGGCGATCACGATCTGCAGCGTCCAGAACAGGTAGAGGATCGCCACCGGCTTGTACACCCAGTGCACGCTCCAGCGCCGGAAGGCGTGGATCGTGATGAACGCCATCACCGCGGTGTGCAGCGACGGGAAGATGTCGCGCAGGGCGCCCCAGGAGTAGGCGGTGCCGGACATCGCGAGGAAGGTGCCGCCCTCGAGCGGCTCGAGCGTGCCGCCGTAGTGGATGTAGGGCCCGAAGCCGGGAAGCAGGAAGTAGCCGAGCCAGCCGCCCCAGGCGTGGACGGCGACGATGCCGAAGCCGTAGCCCGCGAAGCGCTCCGCGTTCCGTTCGAAGATGCAGTGGGCGATGGTGTAGCCGCCGATCACGTAGAAGTACGACCAGTAGAAGAAGCCGAACCACTCCACGGCCGCGTAGCTCCGGTACGGCTGGAGCAGGACGGCGACCGGGGTGCCGAAGATGGCGTGGTCGATGGAGGCCAGCACGTTGTCGAACTGGGCCGGGTGCAGGGCGGGAATGATCCAGCGCAGCTGGAAGTAGGTCAGCAGGACGAAGGTCAGGGTGGTCAGGCGGCGGACCGCCCGGCGCAGGTGTGGGTGGCGCTCGCCGGGCCGGGCTCGCAGCAGCTGGGTCAGGAGCATGTAGGTCGCGAAGATCCCCACGACGGTCCACAGGTTGCGGTTCAGCTGCGCCGAGCGCTCCTGGAGCAGCACGCCCGTGATGACGAACAGCTGGAACGACGCCAGGACCAGTTCGGGGAGGCCCAGGGTGGCCAGCCCGCGCCGGACGATGGCGGCGAGCGACCTCCGGCTGCGGCTGGGCTCCGTCATGCGGCGTCTCTAGCACCGATCCCGGGGCGGTTGCAAAAGCCCGGCGTCCCTGCTAGCTTACCGCCCGGTTCGTCGCGGGCGAGTGCCCGGGACGGGAACCCGAGAGGAGTGTTGTTGCAGTCATGGTTCGCGTTCGGATGACGAGAAAAGGCACCAGCAAGCGGTCGTTCTTCCGGATCATCGTGGCCGACGAGCGGAGTCCGCGGGATGGTCGGTTCATCGAGCAGGTGGGCTGGTACGATCCGGTGCCCAACCCGGCGAAGGTCAAGCTGAACCTCGACCGCTACAAGCACTGGCTCAAGGTCGGCGCCAAGCCGACCGAGACGGTGGCGCAGATCGCGAAACGCTACGAGAAGGCGCTGAGCGCCGCCGCGAAGTAGCTTCGTTCCCGCGGCGGGTCGTCCCGGCGTGGGCGGACGCGCCGGGGAGGGGACGGTCGGCGGGAACCCCGAGCGGGCACCACAGGTGGGAGTGGGACCATGGAACTCAAGCAGCTGATCGAGTACATCGCCAAGGCCCTGGTCGACAACCCCGACAAGGTCGAAGTGCAGGAGAACGCCCTCGAGCATACCTCGATCATCCTGCTCCGCGTCGCCAAGGAGGACCTCGGCAAGGTGATCGGGCGTGAGGGCAAGACCGCGCGCGCGATGAGGACCATTCTTGCGGCCGCATCGACCAAGCTCCGCAAACGCGCGCAGCTCGAAATCGCCGAGTAGCGAGGGCGGTTCGTCCGGCGCACAGCCGCTCACCGAGCTCGGGTACGTCGCCCGGGCCCACGGGCTGCGCGGCGCCGTGGTCGTGCGCATGCACCACCCGGAATCCGAGGCGTTGCTGGAACTCGACGCGGTCCTGGTGACCCGCCGCGGCGCCGACCCCGCCGCTCCGTCCGAGGCGCTGACGTTGGCCGGCGCGCAGCCGCTGCCCGACGACCAGTGGCTCGTGACCTTCGAGGGGGTCGCGAACCGCAACGACGCCGAGGCGCTCCGCGGCGCCGTGCTGTTCGCGTCCCGCGACCGGCTGGCCGAGCCCGAGGACGGCGAGTTCTACGCCGAGGATCTGCTCGACCTCGCGGCCGTCGACCCCGCCGGCCGGCCGCTCGGCCGCGTCGCGCGCGTCTACCACAACGGCGCCCAGGCCGTGCTCGTCGTGGCCGCCGAGGGCGGCGAGGTCGACGTCCCGTTCGTCGACGAGCACGTCGGCGACGTGGATCTCGAGGGCCGCACGGTGGTCGTCCGCGACCTGGCGCTGCTCGTCCCGGGCAAGTGAGCGCGGCGGTGATGCCCGTGCTCCGCGAGATCCACGTCCTGACGCTGTTCCCGGACCTGTTCGACGGGTTCCTGCGCGAGAGCATCCTGGGCAAGGCGCTGGCCGACGGCCGGCTCGCCGTCCGGCTGCTCAACTTCCGCGACTTCGCCGAGGGGAAGCACCGCAGCGTCGACGACGTGCCTTACGGCGGCGGCTCCGGCATGGTGCTGATGCCCGGACCCTACGTCGCGGCGCTCGAGTCGCTGCCCGCCGGCACGCGGAGGATCCTGCTCAGTCCCCAGGGGCGGCCCTTCGACCAGGCCGCCGCGGCACGGCTGGCCGGCGAGGAACGGCTCGCGCTGTGCTGCGGGCGCTACGAGGGGTTCGACGAGCGGATCCGGGAGCACGTCGACGAGCAGCTGTCGTTGGGGGACTTCGTGCTGCAGGGGGGCGAGGTGGCGGCGATGGCGGTGATCGAGGCGGTGGTCCGGCTGCTGCCCGGCGTGTTGCACAACGCCGAGTCGCCCACCGAGGAGTCGTTCGCCCAGGGGCTGCTCGAGTATCCGCAGTACACGCGTCCACGGGAGTTCCGCGGACGCGAGGTGCCCGAAATGCTGATTTCGGGGCACCACGAGCAGATCCGCCGCTGGCGGCGCAAGGAGGCGCTCCGGCGCACGCGGGCCCAGCGGCCCGAGTTGCTGGGGCGGCTGGCGGCGACCGTCGAGGACCGCAAGCTGCTGGCGGAGCTGGACGCCGAGGCGGCCGCGGCGGGCGCGCGGCGGGTGCGCGTCGATGTGGCGCTGGTCCACCACCCGGTGCGCTCGCGCACCCGGGAGGTGGTCGCCACCTCGGTCACCAACCTCGACATCCACGACGTCGCCCGCGCCTCGCGGACCTACGGCATCGGCGCGTACCACCTGGTGACGCCGATCACGGCGCAACGCGAGCTGGTGGACACGGTGGCGGCGCACTGGCTGGAGGGGGAGTCCGGGGCGCGGGTGCCGCAGCGCGCCGATGCGCTGCAACTGGTGCGGACGGTGCCGACGCTGGGCGACGCGATCGAGGCGTTGCGGCGCGAGACCGGGGCGGAGCCGCTGGTCGTGGCGACCGCGGCC
>CAZMRP010000543.1:0-4094 GCA_964568275.1 uncultured Myxococcales bacterium | reverse complement strand
CGGCACTTCTGGGAGGTCGGCGCCGTCGACATGAACCTCAACACCGGCTGGCTCGGCCGGTACCTCGACGCCCACGGCACGCTCGACAACCCGCTGCAGGGCCTGTCGATCGCCCAGTCGCTCGCCCCGCAGCTCGCCGCCGGGAGCGTCCCCGTCTCGGCGATGGTGAACCCCCGCGACTACCAGCTCAACGCGTTCGGCGTCAGCGACCCCGGTATCGCGCAGGAGATGTACCGGACGATCGGCGAGCTCGGGACGCCGAACAACGGCGACTTCTTCCTCGAGCAGGCACGCCGCGTCTCGCGGGCCACCGCCACCCTGCGCGGCCAGCTCGCGCGGTTCGCCGACCCTGAGGGCAACACCTACACCGCAGACTTCCCGAGCAAGCTCGCGATGCTGGCGGACATGATCGCCGCAGGGCTGCCGCTCAAGTGCGTGGCCCTGAACCCCAGCTACGGCGGCGGCTCGTACGACACGCACTCCACGCAGTACACGTTCCTGCCCGACCTCCTGGACTTCACCTTCCAGGCGATCGTGGACTTCCAGCGCGCCCTCGAGAGCCGCGGGCTCGCCGACCGCGTGGTGATCCACGTCTGGTCGGAGTTCGGGCGCCGCGTCCGGGAGAACGGCACCGAGCAGGCCCGTGCCGGCACCGACCACGGCGCCGCCGGGTTCGGGATGCTCATCGGCTCGCGCGTCAAGGGCTACGACGGCAGCGCCGACAGCGGCATGGTCGGCGAGTGGCCGGGCTTCGGCGCGGGCGGCGTGGACGCCTACGAGAACCAGAAGTACACGGTCGAGTTCCAGCCCGTCTACGCCGCGCTCATCGATCAGTGGCTCGGCGGGGACCCGGCCAAGGTCATCGCCGGCGCGGACGCGATGACGCTGCCGCAGCTGATCCGCTGACCGCTCAGCGCTCGTGGGCCGGCCGGTAGGCCGGGTCGTCCTTGTGCGCGCGGTAGAAGCCGACGACGGCCGGGGCGTAGTCGGCGAACCGCGGGCACGCCACCCCGGCGCGCCCGAGGATCTCGGTCGCCCGGGTCACGTCGTAGACGACCTCGTGCTGCAGGTACCGCAGCGACTCGGCCGGCACGCCGTTCATCAGGCGACGGACCGGGCGCACGCGCAGCAGGCTGGTCGCCGGGCCCAGCGGGAAGACGAGGTTCGGCTCGCGGCCGAGGTACTCGCGCATCAGGATCCGCTGCATCGACACCGCATCGATCGGGGCTGGATCGACGAGGTGCAGCGTCTCGCCGGTGGCGCTCGGCTCCCGGACCCCGGCGAGGATCGCCTCGACGATGAAGTCGACGGGCACGACGTTCATCGGCGCGCCGGTCCGGCCCCACTGCGCGTGGACCGGCCCCGACCGGGCGTCCATCGCGCGCAGCAGGTAGTAGGGGCCGTCGAACTTCTGCGTCTCACCGGTCTGCGAGTCCCCGACCACGATGCCGGGCCGGTAGATCGTCGTCGGGATCTCGTCCATCGACGCGCGCACCAGCACCTCTGCCGCGAACTTCGTGGACTCGTAGAAGTTCTTGTGGGACTGCCCTTCTGCGAGCTCGCTCTCCAGCACGCGGCCGGTCCGCAGCCCGGCGACGTAGGCGGTCGAGATGTAGTGGTGGCGCTCCAGGGCCGGGGCCGCGCGGCAGAGCGTCAGGACGTGGTCGGTGCCGTCCACGTTGACCCGTTCGGCGAGGGCCGCGCCGACCGCCAGGTCGTAGACGGCCGCGAGGTGCACGACGAGCCGCAGGCCGCCGGCGAGGCGGTCGTAGGTCGCGGGGTCGAGCCCGAGCCTCGGGTCGGTGATGTCGCCCGCCAGGACCTCGACGCCTGGAGGGGCCGACGCCCGTGCCCTCTCGAGCATTCGCGGCTCGACGAGCGCGACGACCGGCGACCCGGTCTCCTGCTGCTGCAGCAGCGGCAGCAGGCGCCCGGCCAGGAAGCCGGGGAACCCGGTGACGAGGATCGTGCCGTCGGCCATGGCGCGAACGCTACTGCGCGGCCGGGTGCGGCGCCCCTCCCCGCCGGGAGGCGACCTGCCGCCTGCAGCCGCCCGGCTGCGTACCCTTCCCCGCTCGATGCGTCATCGCCTGCGACTCCTGGCCCCCGCAATCGCCGCGCTGTGGTGCTGCCTGCTGCCGGCGCCGGCCGGTGCCGGATTCACCGCGCCGGTGACGGTGGACGGGCCGAGCGCCGACATCCTCTCGGTGTCCGACCTGGACGTCGCCCGCGACGGCCAGGGCGCCGTCACCTACCTGCGCCGTGACGGCGGCGTCACGCACGCCTACCTGTCGCGGTTCACCGGCGGCCAGTTCTCCGCGCCGCAGCGGCTCGACGGCGGCACGGACGCGCCCGGCGCGCAGCCGGTGGTCGCTGCCGCCGACGGCGGGCGTCTGGCGGCGGCGTTCGTGTCCGGCAGCGTGCTGTACGCCACGGTCTTCAACCCGTCCACCGGTCAATGGTCGCCCGCGCAGGTGATTGCCGATCCGGCGTCCAATCCGTCCCTCGACCTCTCGATTCACGGCGCCGGCTTCCTCACCTACACCTCCGGCGGTGACGTGCGGGCCGCGCGCCTGGAGCGCACCGCGACGCAGTTCACGCCGATCGCGGCCGCGCTGGACCTCGATCCGGCGCGCATCGCCGGGGAGGGGGCGGGCCGTTCGCGGGTCGCGATCGGCGCCGACAGCACCGCGATCGCCGTTTGGGGTGAGGAGGGCCGGGTCGTCGCCCGCCGGCTCTACCGCACGAGCATCTCCACGGCGCCCGCAGACCTGACGCTGGGCGATCTCGAGGGCCGTCCCGGCGGCGAGGCCGACCTGCCCGAGGTCGCCATCGAGGACGACTCGAGCTTCGTTCAGGTGGCATTCCGGCAGCGGTTCGCCGACGGCGGAGCGGCCCAGGCGCGCACGGTCGCGCGTCGGCTGCGCGGATCGGCCATCGACCCGCCGGCGATCGTCGACGGCACCGGATGGGGCGGCCCGGACGCCCTGCGGGTGGACGTCGACCTGAACGGCAAGGGCGCCGGCGGGACGACCACCGTCCTCGCGGACGGCTCCGTGGTGGCGGCGATCCTCAAGGACGACAAGTTCGCGCCTGGCGCTGTGATCGGCGGGTCCGCCGGCACCCAGGCGCCTGCGCAGCTGGCGACCGCCGAGACGACGCAGCGGGTCGCGGCATGGATCGGCGGGGACGGCATCGTGCGCGGGCGCTTCTACGACGACCGCGCCGACACCCGGACGCTGCCGGTTCCCGGGCCCGAGGCCGCCCTGAGCTCGGCGGACTGGGGTGCCGCCGACCCGGCCGCCGGGCTGCTCGCAGGCGCCGACCGTGTCGGGGACGCCCTCGCCGTCTTCGTCCAGGGGACGGGCGACGGGCGCCGGCTCGTCGCCGGCAGCTACGACCGGCCGCCGATCTCGTTCTCGCTGTACACGAGCACCGCCTGGCGCAGCCCGCTGACCGCGCCGCTGACCTGGGCGCCCGCCAACGACCTGTGGGGCGGCGTCACCTACGTCGTCAGCATCGATGGGCGCGAGGTCGGCCGGACGACGCAGACGTCGTTCACGATCCCGCCGGAGGCGCTCGTCAAGGACGGGATCCGCTCGTGGCGCGTGACGGCCGTCGACCAGCGCGGCCAGCAGATCACGGCCGACAGCCGGATCCTGCGGCTCGACAGCCTCGGCCCGCAGGTCGCCGTCGCCGTCGTGAGCGGAAAGACGCGGCTGGTCGCGTCCGCCCGCGCCTCGGACGTGATCCCGCCCGGCCAGCGGGCGTCCGGCGTCGCGACCGTGAGCGTCTCCACCGGGGCCGGTGCCGCGGCAGTCCCGGGGAGGACGGTGGCGATCCCGCGCGGACCCAGGAAGCGGAAGGTGACGATCATCGCCCGCGCCACCGACAAGGCGGGCAACACCACGATCGTCCGCCGCACCGTCACCGTTCCGAAGCGCAAGCGGGGCGGGTAGTGGTCCCGGCGCCGTCGTTCGAGGTTCTCGAACGCGCCGGGCGCCTGTCCCCGGACGCGTTGCTGGACCGGATCCTGCCCGCAGGCGAGGAGGGGAACGCCCGCGTCGTCGCGATCATGATCGGATCGCGCGACT
>CAZMRP010000542.1:0-4095 GCA_964568275.1 uncultured Myxococcales bacterium | reverse complement strand
CTGCAGCGCTACAAGGACCTGCAGGACATCATCGCCATCCTCGGCATGGACGAGCTGTCCGAGGACGACAAGCTGATCGTGTCGCGGGCGCGCAAGATCCAGCGCTTCCTCTCCCAACCGTTCCACGTCGCCGAGCAGTTCACCGGCCTGCCGGGACGCTACGTCGCCGTCGGCGACACCGTGCGCAGCTTCAAGGGCATCCTGGACGGCGAACTGGACGAGGTTCCCGAACAGGCGTTCTTCATGGTCGGCGGCATCGAGGAGGTGCTCGAGCGGGCCGAGAAGATGAAGCAGGAAGCGTGAGGACGGACGAGCGATGCCGCTGACGCTGGAGATCGTGACCCCGACCCGGCTCGTGCTGCGCAAGACGGTCGAGTCGTTCACCGGGCCGGGCAAGCTGGGGGAGTTCGGCCTGCTGCCGGCCCACCGCCCGTTGCTCGCCGCCATGCGCTCGGGCCTCGCCCGCTACCTCGAGGAAGGCAAGGAACACCGCCTCGCCATCGGCCCCGGCTTCGCCCAGTTGGACAACGACCGGATCATCATCCTCACCGACGAGGTGTTCGAGCCCGAGAGGCTGACCTCGTCCGAGGAGCGCGACGAGGCGCGTCACGCGGCCGTCGACGACCGCGACAAGGCCGACGCGGCGGTGCGCTCCTGGACCGGCCCGACCTCCGCCGACGAGTTCGAGGAGAGCGTCCTGGCGCTCGAATGGGCCCGCGCCCGCCTCGCCGCGCTGGGCGAGTAGCCCTCCGACCGCCGGCCGGACGCCCAGCGCCGAGCTGCCGCGGGGCCTCCCGCGGCGACGATCACCCCGCCGCTGCCGACGACGACTCCGGCCGCAGCACCGCCGCGGCGACGGCGCGGCCGAGCTGCTCGCACCGCTCGAGGTCGGCGGGTTTGGGTTGCCATTTGGCGGCGACCCCCGGCGCGGCCAGCGGGATGCTGCAGCGCCCGAGGTGCTCCTCGATCAGCTTCACGCCCTCGCCGCTCCAGCCGTGGCTGCCGAAGGCCGCGCCGAGCTTGTGCTGGAACTTGAGGCCGCGCAGGTCCTCCAGGATCGGCGCGATCGTGGGCAGGACGCCGTTGTTCAGCGTCGGCGAGCCGACGAGCACCGCCCGCGAGCGGAAGATCTCGGTCAGCACGTCGTTGCGGTCGGAGACCGCCATGTGGAACATCCGGAACGGCACCCCGCCCGCCGCCAGCCCCGCGCCGATCGCCTCGGCCATCCTCCGCGTGGCGTCCCACATCGTGTCGTAGACGATGGTCGCCCGGGGCTCGGGCTGCTGCGCCGCCCACTCCCGGTACTTGCGCACGATCTGCAGCGGGTCCTTGCGCCAGAGCACTCCGTGGCTCGGCGCGATCAGCTCCACCGGCAGCCCCAGCGCCAGCACCTCGTCGATCTTCTTCGTCACCAGCTTGCTGAACGGCGTGAGGATGTTCGCGTAGTACTTCAGGGCCTCCTCGAACAGCTCCTGCTGGTCGACCTGGTCGTTGAACCGGTAGGCCGTGGCGTAGTGCTGGCCGAAGGCGTCGTTGGGCATCAGGATCGAGCGGCCGGCGACGTAGGTGAACATGCTGTCCGGCCAGTGCAGCATCGGCGCCTCGACGAACGCCAGCTCGACGGAGCCCAGCGACAGCTTGTCGCCGGTCCTGACCGCCTGGAACTTCCACGGCTGGTGGTAGTGGCCCTCGATGCTCTCCAGGCCGCGCTTGGAGACGACCACCGTCGCCTGCGGCGCGGCGCGCAGCACGGCGGGGAGCCCGCCCGAGTGATCGACCTCGGCGTGGTTGGCGACGACGTAGTCGAGCTTCGCCGGATCGACCACCTCGCGGATGTTCGCCAGCAGCTGCTCGGAAAACGGCGTCCAGACCGTGTCGACCAGCGCGACCTTCTCGTCGACGACCAGGTACGCGTTGTAGGTCGAGCCGCGGTGCGTGGACAGCTCGTGCCCGTGGAAGTGCCGCAGGTCCCAATCGACCACGCCGACCCAGTAGACCCCCTTCGCCAACTCGGTGACCATCGCGCCTCCTTCCACGCCTCCCCGTCCCGGGGCGGACCGGCGACCAGCCTGCCCACGGCCGGCGCCGATGTCAACGCGGGTTCGGAGGCGGCTACCAGGTGGCGTAGTTCAGGCAGAAGTCGCCGTGCTGGCCGTGGCCGTCGACGAACACGTAGTAGATGCCGGGGGCGAGGTCCGGGTCGAAGAGGCTGCTGATGGCCGACGCGCCGCCGTTCGTCGAGCACCAGCCGCCCAGGTCGTTGCTGCAGGCGATCTGGGAGGTGCTGTTCTGGCACGCCGAACGCACGTAGAGGACCGTGTTGAAGTCCGTGTCGGCGTCGCACGTGCTGAAGCTGTACTCCTGCGGATCGCCCGGCGGCACGACGAAGTAGTACAGGCGATCCCGGTCGCCGCCGCCGCAGCTTCCCGTGTACTCGTGGCTGACGGCGTCGGTGTCGCTGCAGAGCTCGGCGGGTCCCGGGGGCCACTCGTGGGGCTGGCCGCAGCGGTCGCCCTCGATGTCGTTGCCGGTCCAGTTGACCTCGAGCCGGAAGGCCCCGGTCGCGGCGGCGGTCTGCCCGTCGACGATGATGTAGTAGTCCCCGGCCGGCAGGCCGTCGCGGATCATCACGATGTTCGGATCGAACGTGCCGCGGTAGGAGGACTGGCAGTCGATGTTGCCGGTGCCCGTGCAGCCCCCCCCCGCGGTGGAGCGCAGGTAGACCACGGTGTCGGCGGCCGAGCCGATCGTGGTGATGAACAGGTCCTGGGGCCCGCCGGTGGTGGTCAGCCGGTAGACCACGTCCCGGCCGTCGACGTCGCCGCAGCCGCCGTCGTAGTCGTCCGCGGCGCCGGCCAGCGTGCCCGTGATCACCGTGCCGCCGCCGCCCGCCGTGGTGGTCGCGAACGGGATGACCTGGGCCCCGGCGCAGGTGTCGTTCGCCGGCACGGGGTCGATCGTCGTGGTGAGCGTGAACGGCCCGAAGGCCGCGGCGTTCCGGCCGTCGACGACGACGTAGTACAGCCCGGCGTCGAGCGTCGTCCGCAGCGAGGATCCGGTGGTGCCGGTCGACGGAGCGTCGTTGCAGGCCAGCTGCGTGCCGGTGCAGCTGTCCTCGCGCAGGTACAGCACCGTGTCGAAGGCCCCGGCCAGGACCAGCGAGACCTCCGAGCGCGCCGCGAGCTGGAGTCGATAGAACACGTCGCGGCCTCCGGTCGAGGCGGTGCAGCCGGTGGTCGGCGTCCAGGTCGTGTCGTCGGCCGCCGCGCAGGTCGAGCCGGTGATCGAGCCGGCGGTCAGCAGCGGCACTGCGGCGCCGCAGACGTCGTTCGCCGGCGGAGCCCCCAGGTTGCACGCGCCCCACTCGCAGGTCGTGGAGCAGGTGCGGGCGCCGGTACAGGCCCCGACCGTGCAGCTCTCGCTGGCGCCCTGCACGCAGGCGAACGTGTCGTCGGCGCCGCCGACGCAGTCGTCGTCCAGCCCGTTGCACACCTCGACGGGCGGCACGCACGTGCCCCACTCGCAATTCGTGCCGCCGCAGGTCTGCTCCCCGACCGACGAGCAGCTCGTCGTGCAGCTCCGGACGGCGCCCAGCACGCAGGCGAACGTGTCGTCGGGCCCGCCCACGCAGTCGTCGTCCAGCCCGTTGCACGTCTCGGCCGGCGGCGTGCACGTGCCCCAGGTGCAGGACGACCCGCAGGTCTCGGTGCCGGTCGTCGAGCACGAGGTCGTGCAGCTGCGGGTGGCCGCGCGCACGCAGTCGAAACCGTTGTCGGCGCCGCCCACGCAGTCGTCGTCCAGCCCGTTGCAGATCTCGGACGGCGGCGTGCACGTGCCCCAGACGCAGGTGTCGCTGCAGGTCCGGTTGCCGGTCGACGCGCAGCTCGTCGTGCACTCCTCGGTCAACCCGCGGATGCAGGCGAAGCCGTTGTCGGGTCCGCCGACGCAGTCGTCGTCCAGCCCGTTGCAGATCTCGACCGGCGGCACGCAGGTCCCCCACTCGCAGGCCGTCGAGCAGGTCCGCCGGCCGGTCGTGCTGCAGGTGGTCGTGCAGGTCTGGGTCGCGGCCACCGCGGAGGTGAAGCCGTTGTCGGC
>CAZMRP010000541.1:0-4117 GCA_964568275.1 uncultured Myxococcales bacterium | reverse complement strand
CTGCGCCGCAGCCCCGCGACCACCGCGCCGCACGCCGCGGCGGGCGCCGACACGCTCGCCGCTCCCGTCCGCATCCGCCTCGACGGCGTCCCCCCCGGCAGCGACATCCGTTGCGACGGCCGCAGCGTGGAACCGGAGTTCGAGCTGCGGGACGGCCCCGTCGAACGGACGCTCGAGATTCGCGCGAGCGGACATCCGCCGCTCCGGCGGACGATTCGCGCGACCGCGGACCTGACCCTCGATCTGAGCGCCGAGTTCCCCGTGGTCTCCCCGCCCGCGCCGTAGGATCCGCACCCCCACGCCGCCTTCACCCCGGGAACTGCGACGGACCGCCGGGCTGTTTCGCGGGCGCTCAGGCGTCGGGGGCCGGCACGGCCGGGAGCGACGCGGGCGCCGGGCTCCCCCCGGCCGGCACCGGTGCCGTGGTCGTGTCGTGGAGGATCTGCCCGTCGCGGATTTCCAGCCGCCGGGGCAGCTTGCAGGCCAACCGCTCGTCGTGGGTCACGACGATCATCGTCGTGCCGTGCTCGCGGTTGAGCGCGAAGAACAGCTCGTGGATCCCGGCGGCGGTCTGCGAATCGATGTTCCCCGTCGGCTCGTCGGCCAGCAGCAGCCGCGGCTCCATCACCAGCGCGCGGGCGATGGCCACCCGCTGCTGCTCGCCGCCCGACAACTCGCTCGGCCGGTGCGTCATCCGTTCCTTGAGCCCCACCTCCAGCAGCAGCCGTTCGGCCCGCGCACGGGCCTCGGCCCGCGGCAAGCGGCCGATGATCGCCGGCATCATCGCGTTCTCCAGCGCGTTGAACTCCGGCAACAGGTGGTGGAACTGGAACACGAACCCGATCGTCCGGTTGCGGAAGGCGGCCAACGACCGGCCGTCCATCTTCGACACGTCGCGGCCGTCGAACTCCACGCGCCCCGACGAGGGGGCATCGAGCGTGCCGACGATGTGCAGCAGCGTCGACTTGCCGGCGCCGGAGGCGCCGACGATCGCCGCCAGCTCGCCCCGCTCGAGCACGAAATCCACGCCGCGCAGCACGTGCAGCTGCTTGCCCCCGTGCACGAACAGCTTGCGCAGCTCGCACACCCGCAGCAGCGGCGCCCGCGGCTCCACCGCCGGCTCCGCCGTCGCCCCGGCGGTTCCGTCCACGCCCTCGGTCGTCCCGTCCGTCATTCGAACCTCAAGCCGTCCGCCGGCCGCAGCCGCGACGCGATCCGCGAGGGATAGGCCGTCGACAGCGTCGCCACCGCCACGGCCGCCGCCCCCACGTACAGGAACTCCACCGCCGACATCGCCACCGGCATGCGGCTGATGTAGAACACCTCCTTGGGCACCGGGAACGGGATCACGTAGCGCACGAGGAGGCAGAGCGCCACGGCCAGGATCGAGCCGGTGACCGCGCCGGCGACGCCGATCAGCACCCCCTGGAGCTGGAAGATCCGCCGCACCGCGGCGTCCGACGCTCCGAGCGCCTTGAGCACGGCGATCTGCTTGTGCTTCTCGAACACCATCAGCGTCAGCGTCGAGATGATCGAGAACGAGGCCACCAGGATCGCCAGCGACAGCATCACGAACATCATCACCTTCTCGAGCTTCAGCGCCGCGAAGAGGTTCTTGTTGATCGACTGCCAGTCCTGGATCCGCAGGTCCGCCGGCAGGAGCCGCCGCAGCTCCGTCGCCACGGCGGTCGCCCGGTCCAGGTTCGGCGCCCGCACCGCGATCTGCGACGCCACGTCCGCCACGCCGAAGAACCGCTGGGCCTCCCCGATCGGGACGTAGACGTACTTCGAATCGTACTCGTACATCCCGGACTGGAACACCCCGGCCACCAGGAACGGCCGACTCTTCGGCATCGGCCCCGTCGGACCGAGATCGCCCATCGGCGCCACGAGCTGGATCTCGTCGCCGACCTGCAGGTTCATCGAGTCCGCCAGCTGCGCCCCGACGAAGATCCCGCGCGACACGCGGTCCGAGGCGCCGCCGCCCTTGCTCCGCAAGGTCGCCGGGCCGACGCCGGCCGGGAACTCGTGCGGGTCGACGTCCGGCCCTCCGTCCACGAACGTCGTCGCGTCCGCCGACGGCCCCCGGATCCCGCCCGCGGAGCCGGAGGCCGCACCCTCGGCGACGCCTCCGTCCGCCGCGCCCGCGCCGGGTCCGGCCCGCGCCTCCACCGGCACGCGGAACGCGCGCAGCGGGTCGTCCAGGTCCCCCACCTGCGCCCCGTCCAGCAGCGTCCGCTCGAGGTCGGTCGCCGAGCCGACCGACGGCGGGTCGATGCCGCGCACGACCACGCCCGCCAGGTTCTGCGTCCGCGGCGACTGCACCAGCGCCTCGCCGAGCACCAGCGGGGTCGCCCCCTCCACTCCCGGCACGGCTCGCACCAGCGCCAGCACCGCGGCGTAGTCCGCGATCCCCTCCCCCTGCATCCGGTCGATCACCACGTGCGCGTTCGAGCCGACGATCTTGTGCTTGAGGTCCTCCTGAAAGCCGCCCATCACGGACAGCACCGTGTCGAGCGTGCAGGAGGAGAACGACACGCCGAGGATCGACAGCAGACCGATCACCGACAGGAAACCGCTCTTCGGGCCGGCGAGCTGGCGCACCGAGATGAACAGGTTCGTCGACCACCGCGCGCCCACCGCCTCGAACAGGCGCAGCAGTCCCTTCCAGACCGCCAGGTTGAGCAGGATCGCGCCGACGACGAAGCCGACGATGACCAGCGGGGCCCACCACGCGAGCTGCATCGGCTAGCCGTTCTCCCGCACCGGGCGGCGCAGCGGAAACAGGATCGCCTCCCGGATCGAATCGACGCCGCACAGCAGCATCACCAGCCGGTCGACGCCCAGGCCGAAGCCCCCTGCCGGCGGCATGCCCTGCTCCAGCGTCTGGACGTACTCCTCGTCGTACCCCATCGCCTCCTCGTCCCCGCGCCGGCGCGCCTCGAGCTGCGCGCGGAAGCGCTCCGCCTGCAGCTCCGGGTCGTTCAGCTCGGAAAACGCGTTCGCCAGCTCCTGGCCCCGCACGAACAGCTCGAACCGGTCGACCCACGACGGGTCGTCGTCCCGCGGACGCGCCAGCGGCGAGACCGCGGTCGGATACCCGACCACGAACGTCGGCTCGGGGCCGAGCGCCGGTTCGACCAGCGTCTCGAACAGCCGGTAGATGCGGTGCCCGAGGCCCAGGCCGGACCAGGCCTCCCGCTCCGCCGCGTGGGTCCGCTCGAGGTACGACGTCATCACCGCCTCGTCGACCAGCGCCTCCCGCGGCACCCCGCGCTCGACCAGCGCGTCGGCCATCGGCAACCGCCGGAACGGTCGTTCGAAACGGAACCCGCGGCGCTCGGCCAGCTCCGGGAACGCCTCATCGACCCGCCGCGCCGCGTGGCACAACAACTCCTCGGTCCGCTCCAGTACCGTCTCGCACGTCGCGTAGGCCTCGTAGAACTCGAGCATCGTGAACTCGGGGTTGTGCCGCGTCGACAGCCCCTCGTTGCGGAAGCACCGACCGATCTCGTAGACCCGCTCGAGGCCGCCCACCAGCAACCGCTTGAGGTACAGCTCGGGGGCGATGCGCAGGAACAGGTCGAGGTCCAGGGCGTTGTGGTGCGTGGCGAACGGGCGCGCCGCGGCGCCGCCCTGGATCGCGTGCAGCATCGGCGTCTCGACCTCGAGGAACCCCGCGCCGTCGAGGTGCTCGCGCAGCGCCGAGACGATGCAGCCCCGGGCCCGGAACAGCCGCTGCACGTCCCGGTTGGCGAACAGATCCACCGCCCGATGCCGCAGGCGCGTCTCCACGTCGGTCAGGCCGTGCCACTTCTCGGGCGGCGGACGCAGCGCCTTGGTCAGGTGCGCCCAGTGCTCGGCCAGCACCGTCGCCTCGCCGGTCTTCGTGCGGAACACCGGACCGCGCACGCCGACGAAGTCGCCCGGCTCGGCGAGCTTGAACGCCGCGAACTCGGCCTCGGGCAGCACGTCCCGCCGGACCTGGACCTGGATCCGCCCACTGCGGTCGTCGAGCTTGAGGAACGCGGCCTTGCCGAACGAGCGCAGCGCGACGATCCGTCCCGCCACCGCCCGGCGCGGCGCGTCCGCCGCGGGCTCCGCCGGCGCACCGTCG
>CAZMRP010000540.1:0-4120 GCA_964568275.1 uncultured Myxococcales bacterium | reverse complement strand
GACGGCGGCGATGCCGGACGCCGTGCACGAGCTGGCCCGGGCGCGCGGGCTGCTGGCGGACATCGCCGCCTGGGCGCCCGCCGACCGGCCGTTCGCCGACTTCGCCGCCGACGCCCGCCGCTGGCTCGACGGCCTCGAGGCGGCCGGCCTCGACGCCGTCCACATGGAGCGGCTCAAGCGCTTCAACGTCGGCCTCGCCGGCTACGTCAACAGCCTCGGCTACGGCGAGGCGCTGGTCGATGGGGCCGTCCAGGACTTCGTCGATGCCGCCCGGCTGCTGCGCGAGCTGTTCCGCCGCATGCAGGAATCGAACGACGAGCTGGAGAGCGACGTCTGGAGCTGGGACACGCTGGCGCTCCTGGCGACCTACCTCGCCCAGCTCGACCTCGACGCCCTGGAGAAGTGGCTCGAGGAAGAGGCGCTCGTCGAGCTGATCAAGAGCGTCGTCCTCGAGGAACTGGTCCCGCGGGCCATCGAGTACATGCTCGACCTGATCCGCGAAGGGGTCGACAACGGCGCGCTGGCCGCCGAGATCATCAAGCTGGTCCAGGAGATCGTCTACGGCGACTGGGACGACGACTCGGGCGCCGTGGGCCGGATCGTGCTCAAGGTCGCCGCCCTGGCCCTCGACGCGATTCTCGATCCCGTCGTCGCGGCCGTGAGCGACGAACTGGAAGCGGCGCTGCTCGATGCGTTGAACGACGCGGTCGGAGTCGAGCTGCCCGCGGAGGCGGTGGAGATTGTCCGCGTCGGGCTGCTGGCGATCCTCGACGGCTTCGCCGCCCTGCTCGACGACGCCAGCGCCGACTCGTTCCTCAACGCGGTCGGCGCGCGCGTCCGGACCGCCGTGGCCGCGATGGGCGAGCCGGAGAACGTCAAGCGCGCGATCGTGATCCTCGTCGACCTGCTGCACGACGAGCTCGACCCGGGGATGGTGCGCGACTTCGTCCTGCCGCTGCTCGACATGATCCTGCGCACCGCGGTGGACGTGCACGCCTCCGGCAAGGTCGACGCCGACGTCGTCGTCGAGGTGCTGGCGCGGTTGTTCTGCAACTACGTGCTCATCAAGCCGTACTTCGCCGACCCGCTGGAGCACGGGATGCGCGACCTGCTGGCCCGGGCGCAGGGTTTCGCCCCGTCCGGCGACTTCCTCGCCCGCAACGACGCGATGTCGAACGACTACTGGAACTGGCGCGGCGAGACGATGCAGCCCGCCAACGACCTGGCCTGGTCGGCGATGGCGATCCAGGACACGATGGAGAGCGTCGAGTCCTGGCTCAGCATGGCCGAGTACCTGCTCGACTTCGCCGAGCTGGGCACGATGGCCGCCTGCTGCCGGTACCCCGACTTCTGCGAGGCGGCCGTCGAGGACATCCCGAACCTGATCTCGTTCATCCAGGGGCTGCGGCTGATGACCAACATCATCGAGTTCGCGATGAAGATCGACGCGCTGGACGACCTGCAGGAGCACGTCACCGCCGGCAACCCCACGCTGTGGGCGACGCCGTGAGCGGGAGCGAGGAGGTGCAACCATGAAGACCACGAGCCTCGTCGCTGGAATCGCCCTGCTGGCCTGCGCTTCGTGCGACCCGGCCGCCGACATCCCCCGCCGGGCCCTCGGCACCACGACCGCGGCCCTCGCGCTGGACGAAGTGACGGTACCGGCCCTCCAGACCAAGCCGGTCTACACGGGGCAGATCCTGCACTACCACGAGCACCTCGTCGTCAGCGCCGAGGGGACCGTCGACCTCGGCGCCGCGGGCGGCGGCGGCATCTCGCCCGACGGCACGGGCGAGCTCTGCGGCTCGTACTGCGTCAACCCGGAGGGGCACCGCGGGGCGCTGACCGCGGTAATCGCCGAGTCGGCGGACGATACGTTCGCCTGCGTGTTCGAGCTCGGAGCGGAGTACGCCGGCCGCCCGCGCTGCCAGGGGCGGATCTTCCTGGTGGTGAACGACGACGAGTACATCGACAACGCCGGCGCGTTCACGGTCCGGTTCGACACCGCGCCCCTGGTGCGCGGCAGCTCGTGCCGGAAGCAGTGCCACGCGGCCCAGGCGGAGGCGACCAGGGCCTGCACCGACGCCTGCCCCGTTGTCGACCCCGTTGCCGGCAACGCCTGCGTCGCGACCTGCGGGGAGACGGCGTCCGCCGCCTTCGACGCCTGCCTCGCCGACCGCTGCGCCGACGAGCCGCCGCAGCCGCCGGACTGCACCGGACGCTGCAGCGCCGACCGCCAGCCGGCGCTCCGCGACTGCATCGCCGCCTGTCCGCCGCCGGACATCCGCACGCCGTGCCGCCACCGGCTGTGCGCGATGATTTGCCAGAGCGAGTTCCTCGGCGACGTCGCCGAGTGCCTGGCCTCCGACTGCGGCGTCACCGCCGGCCCCAACGCCTGCATGGCGGCGTGCTACGGCGGCTACGTGACCTGCGTCGGCGAGCTGGCCAGCGATGAGAACCCCTGCTACGGGGACGCGATCTGCAGCGAGGACATCGCCCCCTGCGCCGAGGACTGCGCCGCGGCCGCCGTCGACGAGCTGCCCTGAGTCGACTTCGTCCCGGCGGTGCCGACCAATCCCCTGGCCGTCGGCCCCGCCCTTCGCGTACAACCCGCCCCGTGGACGCGCACCGCCCGCTGCCGACGCTCGGCCTGCTGCTCGCGATGCTGCCGGCCCCGGCCGCGGCCCAGGGCCGCCCGACCGTCGCGGCCGCCCCGACCGACGACGACGCGATGACGATCGACGGGCGGCTCGACGAGGCGGCCTGGACGGCGGCGACCTTCGCCGGCGGCTTCGTCCAGCGCCAGCCCCGCGACGGGGACCCGCCCAGCGAGCCGACCCGCTTCGCCGTGCTGCGCGGCGAGCACGCCCTGTACCTCGGCCTCGAGTGCCTCGACGCCGAACCGGACGGGATCGTCGCCCGTCGCGGACGGCTCGACCAGGAAATGCAGAGCGACACGGTCTACATCGACATCGACACGCGCGGGGACGGCTCGACGGCGTTTCACTTCGAGGTGACCGCGGGCGGCGGGCGGCTCGACGGCACCCGCGCCGCCGACGGCTCCACCGACACCGCCTGGGACGGCCTGTGGGAGGCCGAGGTCGAACGGCACGACCGCGGCTGGACGGTGGAGCTGGCGCTGCCGCTGTCCACGCTGCGCTTCACCGCGAGCGGAGACGAGGCGGCGCTGCAGGTGCGACGCAAGATCATGCGGCGCCAGGAGGTCGACGTCTGGGCCCCGATGCCGCGGGCGTCGACCAGCGAGATCGTCCACTACGGACGGCTGACCGGCCTGGCCGGCCTGCCGGACCCGTGGCCGCTCGACCTGACCCCCTACGAACTGCGCGGGTTGGTCTACCGCTCGGCCGCCGACCCCGGCACCACCGCGTGGGGCTTCGAACCGCGCTGGGAGCTGGGACTCGACGCCACCCTGCGCCTCGGCAGCTCGCTGGCGCTCACCGCCGCCGTCAACCCCGACTTCGGACAGCTCGAGGCCGACCAGCTGGTGCTCAACCTGTCGACGATCGAGACCTGGTACCCCGAGAAGCGACCGTTCTTCCTCGCCGATCGGGAGCTGTTCTCCACCTGGCTGGAGCTGTTCCACACGCGACGCATCGGCGCCGTGGTCGACCCGCCGGAACTCGCCGACGGCTGGCGGCTCGAGCGCCGCCCCGGCGAAGCGCGAATCTGGGAAGCGCTCAAGCTGGGCGGCGAGCTTGCCCCGGGCTGGACCGTCGGCGCCGTCTCCGCGTTGACCGGCGAGGAGACCGTGCACGCGCTGGGGCCGTCGGGCGAACGCACCGGACGGGTCGCGGCGCCGCTGACCCACTACGGCGTGCTGCGCCTGCGCCACGACTTCGGCGGCGACAACGCGCTCGGGGCGCTGGTCACGACGGTCAACCGCTTCGAGCCCGACGCGTGGCCCGATGAGACGTGCCCCAGCGGACGGGCGCCGCGCACCGGCCGCTGCTACGCCGACGGCTACGTTGCCGCCGTGGACGGCAACTTCCGCACGGGCGACGGCGAGTGGTCCGGCGCGGCCCAGGCGGCCCTCACCGCCCGCGTCGGCGGCCCCTCGCTGCGGCTCGCCGACGGCACCTGGCTCGACGCCGGCGACCTC
>CAZMRP010000539.1:0-4138 GCA_964568275.1 uncultured Myxococcales bacterium | reverse complement strand
CGCGCGTCCGCCGCCGGCTGGTCCGCGGCATCCCGCACCGTCACGCTGAGGCGCGCGAACGCGCCCGCCGGCTGCTCCAACGCCGCCCCGGCCGCCAAGGCGTCGACCAGCGCCTGCAGCTTCACGGTGCGCACCCGGAACCGCTCCGTCCCCAGCACCTCGCCCGGTGTGCCGTCCTCCCCGAGCGCCACCACCGGCACCTCGACCGCAACGTCCTCCACGAACGGACGCGCCGCGGGCTGGGCCGCCGGCTCGCGCTGCGCGTCGAGCAGCGCGCAGCGCTCGGGACAGCCGAGGTACGAGTCGACCCCGACGGTGACCCGGCCGTCGACGGCGGGAACCAGCGTCGGCGCGCCGCCCACAGGGCCCGGCGCCACGGCGCCGAAGCCGGTCACCGCCCGGCGCTCCGGCGCCGGCGGCGTCAGCAGGAACGGCACCGCTTCTCCCGCCACGCAATCGAACGGCTCGTCGGCCTCGTAGGTCAGGTCGATGGCCAGCGAACCGGCGAACAGCGCCGCCGTCCCGGCCAGCACGATCAACCCGCTCACCCCCGCGCCCAGGCCCACCGCCTGGCAGTCCGGGTCGTCGCAGCCCGCAGAAAGCTCGTAGAGCCCGACGCCGCCGAGCGACCCGCCGAGCAGCAGGCCGAGGCCGCCGAGGATCTCGCCGGCCAGGATCGAGCCCGACCCGACCGTGCGACACTCCTCCTGGACCCCGGCCACGGCCGGCAACGGAGCGGGCCGGAAGGTCCCAGCGACCTCGAGCACCACCGAACCGGTCCCGCTGTCGTACACCCCGCCCACGTCCGCCTCGAACGGGCCTTCCCACTCCGCCGCCGGCGTCGGCGCCTCGGGGTCGACCGCCCGGGTCCTCGTGACCGTGGAGAAACACCCGCACGCCAGGACCGCCGCAAGCACCGGAATCGTGCCCCGGACGCCGCCTCGAACGAACACTGAAGCCATCGCTCCCTCCGCGGGTTACGGGATTACCTGTGATGTGTCGGTTGAAACCGACCGCCACCATCCCGGAAGGCCCGCGGGGAGAGTCTACGACGCGGGTCGGGAGGCGGCAAACCGGAAGCGGCGGGTCAACCCATCAGCCGGCAGGACCACCGGACGTGGACGGAGCGGAAGATCGGCGAGGCGCCCGTGACCGGGTCGCCCTCGAGGATCACGGTGACCCGCAGGTAGCGGTAGGTCGGCACGCCCGCCGCCAGGAACGCCGCCTCGATGTCGGCCGAGCCGGTCTCCGAGTCGGGCGGCACGTAGCCGAGCCGCACGGGGGTGGCCGCGTCCAGGCCGGCGACGGTCGCCGCGCTCTTGGCCGAGATCGTGATCTGGGGCCCGCCCGCCGGCACCGTCACGTCCCAGGAGATGAGGCCCCAGTGGTCGTCCGCATTGAGGTCGCAGCGCTCGTAGTCGTGGACCCAGAAGCCGCGCGGCACCAGCCGACGGGTCTGGTAGCCGGTGAAGTCCGAGTAGGTGTAGGGGTTGGGCCCCACCGGGAACTGCTCGAAGGTCATCGTCGACAGCGTCAGCCGGGTGACGTTGCTCGTGCTCTGGTTGACGGTCCAGATCTGGCCCAGCTCGTCGAGGCCGATGCCGACGGGGATCACGCCGGCGATGTCCCACACGGCGAGGCCCGAGCCGTCCTCCATGTTCCACTTGGCCATGGCGCCGTCGCCCCAGTTGCGGTGGATCGACATCCACATCGTGCCGTCCTCGCCGGCCGCGATGCCGCGGCCGCCCCAGCCGGGCCGGCCGATGCGCACCGAGAACCAGGTGCCGGTGGTCGGGTCGTAGCGCGCCGCGCAGGCGTCGTCGCCGATCCAGCAGGCCGCCCACGGCCGGTTCTCCCGGTCGACCGTGATCCCGTACGGCTCGGCGCTGCAGCCGCCCGCCGCCCCGCCGTATTGCACCGGCGGCTCGGCGACCCCGGTCGTCGAGTTGAAGCGCTGCAGGTAGCCGGGGCTCGGGCCGCGCCCGGAAACCCAGACGTTGCCGATCCGGTCGGCGGCCAGCCCGTACGGATTGACGTTGAGCGACGCGGTGGCCAGCACCGTGCCGTCGTCGGGGTCGAGCTTCACGGCGGTCATCTCGGTCCACAGCCCGACCCAGACCCAGCCTTCCGGGGCGAACTCCGGGTCGCCCGGATCGATCGCCAGGCCGCGCGGCGTCGCGCCCGGACCGCCGACGTTGACCGTCCACAGCACGCACTCGTCGGTCCCCAACGCCAACGGGGTGGACCCGGTCGACGTCTCGATCGTCGTGCTCCCGTCGCGGTCGACGCAGAACCGCTGGTCCCCCGCCATCTTGGTCACCGAGCCTTGGGTCATCGAGCTGACGTGGGCCCGCGCCGCGACGTAGGCGTTGCCGTACAGATCCACCGCGGTGCGCGACGGACTGTCCTGGCTGCTCCCCGTCAGCCCCACCCGGTAGCGCGCCGTCTCGGCCCCGGTCACCAGGTCGAGCTTCGATACGGTACCCTCGGGGTCGTTCGCCGCGTACAGGTAGCCGGCGTGGATGTCCTCGGTGCCGAGGATCACCCCGGTCTCGGGCGGCGGGGCAGGCGTCAGCCCCGACGACCCGGGGTCGTCGGGCGTCGGCAGCGTGGGGCCTTCCGATTCGCAGGAGGGGTCGCACATCCCGCACGGACCGGCCAACTCCTCGTCCAGGTCGCCGTCGCAGTCGTCGTCCTGGTCGTTGCAGAGGATGTCCGGAACGGTCGGCAGCACCTGGCCGACACACTCCGCGGCGATCACCCCTGCCACGCAGGCCCGCACGCCGCCGGTGCAGACGCCGACGTCCTCGGTCCCCGCCGGGCCGTCGTAGCACTCGAAGCTCTCGCCCGACGAGCAGCGGCAGCCCGGCGCGTGGGTCGTCACGCAGTCGTCGCAGTCGTTGTGGTGCGCCGGGTCGTCGTCGTCGCAGTCCGGTCCCAGGTCGCACCCGAGGCCGTACCCATCCCGGTCGCGGTCGACGCAGCCCACCACCTCCCCGGTGACGTCGCCGTCCCGCACGTCCCGCGGGACGTCGGTCAGCGTCGTGTCGTCGGTCGACGCGCTGCACCCCAGCGCCAGGGCCACCGCCCCGATGGTCGCCAGCCTGCCTACGATTCCCATGGCGTCCTCCTTCCCGGTCGCAGGCAGCCCGCCTGCTTCCCGGGCCCTCCCCCGGCCGCTTGGAGCGCGCTACGGAGCCGGGGAAGCCACACCCGGAAGGTAGCTTAGCAGGAAAGCGGGGCGGCGACCACCGGGCGGGCCGAATTCACGCTTCGTCGAGCGGAGGTGGCGCTTCCCGACACCAGCCGTCGACCTGCTCGAGGGTGCGCGCCGTCGCGCACGGCGGCAGCGCCTCGAGGAACGCCCGCCCGTAGCGTCGGCTGTGCAGCCGCACGTCCAGGATCCCGACGATCCCGCGGTCGCGCCGCGAGCGGATCAGCCGCCCGAAGCCCTGCCGCAACGCCAGCGCCGCCACCGGCACCTGGTAGTCGCCGAACGGATTCCCCCCCTCCCGGCGGATGCGCTCGATCCGCGCCTTGACCAGCGGGTCGGCGGGCACGTCGAACGGCAGCTTGTCGATCACCACCAGCCGCAGCGCCTCGCCGGCCACGTCGACCCCCTGCCAGAACGAGGCGGTGGCGAGCAGCACGGCGTCGCGCTCCCGCCGCAGCCGCTCCAGCAGCACGTGCCGCGGGGCCTCGCCCTGCACCAGCAGGTCGTCGCGCCCCAGGGCCCGCAACGCCTCGGCCATCCAGCGCTGGTTGCGGAACGAGGTGTAGAGCAGCAGCGCGCCGCCCCCCGTCAACTCGAGCAGCGCCACCGTGCGGGCCAGCAACGCCTCGCGATACCCGGCCTCGTGCGGCTCCACCAGGTCGTCCGGAACGTACAGCAACGCCTGGCGCACGAAGTCGAACGGCGAGGCGAGGCGCAGCTCGAGCGCGTCCTCGGGCAGCCCGAACCGCCGCCGGACGAAGGCGAACCCGCGGTGGTCGGCCAGCGTGGCCGACGTGAACACCACCGGGTTGCCCCGCGCGTACAGCCGCTGCTGCAGCAGCCCGGCGATGTCGAGCGGCGTGCGGCCGAGCACCAGGCCCGGCGGCAACCGGACCTCGGACGCCGGCGTCCGCGCCGCTCCCC
>CAZMRP010000538.1:0-4138 GCA_964568275.1 uncultured Myxococcales bacterium | reverse complement strand
CCGACGCGCCGCGTCGCCGCCGGTGGTGGACGCCTTCGCCCCCGGGCGTACGTCGCCGGCCAGCAGCAGCCCGACCAGGCCGACGAGGCCGGCGAGGATCGCCCCCAGGAACAGCGGCCAGTTGTGGAACAGCTCGGCCCCCTTCGTCGTGTCGAAGGTCGGCCACCCGCCGCCCATCTCCGGCCCCTTGGCCCGGTGGTACCAGACCGCCTGCTCGAGGAACTGGCCGCGGCTCAGCAACTCGAAGACGACGACCAGCCCGAGGCCGACCAGCAGGAACAGCCCGACGGCCGCGAGCGACGGCTTCGGCCGCAGCAGCGCGAAGCAGGCCAGCACGCCCAGCGCGGCCGGAAGGAAGTACACCCCGGTCATCACCGACAGCGCCAGCAGCGCGCCGCCGGTCTTCGGACGCCCCGCCGCCAGCCGCTCGGCCCCCCACAGCAGGAACATCAGGCCGATGTTGACGCCGGTGAGGTGCGAACTGGACTGCAGGACCGTGCGGCCGAAGACGAACAGCACCAGCGCCAGGACGCCGGCCCAGCCGGGAGCGAAGCGGCGCACCAGGCGCCACAACGCCAGCCCGCCGGCCAGGCAGGCCAGCGGCGCGACCCAAAACGCCAGCCCGTAGGAGAAGCCGAAGATCCGGAACAGCACCGCCGGCACCAGCAGGTGCACCGGCGGGTGGGCGAAGAAGAAGTCGCGGTACGGGATCGCCCCGTGCGCCACGTCCTGCGCCATCGCGAAGTAGATGTGTTCGTCCCCGGCGCGCAGCCACATCGCGTAGGTCTTGAAGACCACGTAGAACAGCGACACCAGCGCCACCGCACCCCACTCGGTGGCCACCCAGGGGTCGATGCGTTTCCACCAGGGAGTGTCGGCGCCGGACTCGACAGGTCGAACCAGGGTCTTCATGGGTTCGCGGTTCTAGCACGGAACCGCCCGGGGGCGAACACCCGAAGCGCGGGGCCTCACGGAACGGGGCGAGCAGAACTGCGCCCCGGCCGCAGCCGGATGCAGCGAACGGTTGGTCGAGCGTCGGAGCGGACTAGCCGATGGCCTTGGAGAACACGACGACGAAGAGGACGAGCCAGATCGCGCAGGCCATGGCCACGAAGCCGAGCCAGGTCTGGTGCGGCGCGAGCTTCTTCATCACCGCTTCGGACTTCTGCGCCGCGGCCGGGTTCTTCTTGGCCGCGAAGGCCTGGATCATGCCGAAGCCGAGCAGGAAGCCGAGGACCAGCTGGACGATCGCCGTGACGATCATCATGACCGCCGTGATCTTCCAGGTGATCAGCGGGATCGCCAGGAAGAGCGTGAACATCTGCATGTTCATGACGATCCAGATGAGGTCCCAGATGCCCCACAGGAACATGATCACGCCGATCGTGCCCTGGTAGGGCGCAACCTTCGCAAACAGGTCCTTCGCGTTCGGCTTCTTCGCCAGAATGAACGAGGAAGACGCCAGAGCGCCGCCGAGGAACAGGATAATGACATCAACCCAGAACCTACCCATGGATACCCTCCTTCTGACTTTCCCTGACTTGCCCTGTTTGCCTTCCCGACCCCCCTCGGGCCGGGACGCTGCATCCTTTCCCAAACCGTTCCTCGCCGTCAAGTGCCTTGTGCGTGCCGCCCCCGGCCGCAGGATCCCGCTGCTCCGGATTTGACCTCGGCCCGAGCCGGGCCGTAACGTCGGCACGTGACCCGTCCCGCGCTCCCACCGCGCCGCCGTCCGGTACCTGCGCTCGCCTCGCGCGACGCGACTCTCGCCCTGCTGCTGCTGTTCGGCGCCTGCAACCGCGGTCCCGTGCGGGTCCCGCCGGGCGACGGGTCGTTCGACGCCGGCGTCATCCCCGCCCCGGTTGCCTCCGACGACGCCGGCCGGCGTCCCGACCCCGACGCCGACGGTCCCTGCGATCCGCTCGCCCTGCTCGCCCGACTGCCGCTCGAGGTTCCGGGCTGGCGGGCCGAGGACGACCCGATCTTCCCGTACGAGTGGGTCGGCGGCTCGTTCGTCGGCTGCGTCGGGCGGCTCTACCGCGCGCCGGACGGTCGCTGCGCCGTCGCCGCCGCCGGACGCCCGATCGACGCCCTCGCCGCGGCCAAGGCCCTGACCGAGGAACGGCTCCGGACCGGTCGTCGCGGCGGGGTGCCGACCCTCACCCGCCCCGCTCCCGAGGCCAAGCAGGTCACCACCTGGGCCTTCCCGCCGGACGGCACGCTGCTGCTGATCCGGGCCTTCGGCACCACCGACCCGCTGGCGCTCGAGCCGCTCCTGGGCGCCCTGTTTCCCGCGGAAGCCGCCGACGGCGGGACCGGCCCCGGCGGGCTCGATCCCGGAGACGCCGGAGCCGTCGTCGAGTGCCCGCCCACCGCGCCGTTCGCCGACGTCTACGACCCCGGCGCGTTCTACTCGCCCCCCGACGACTGCCGGCGCCCCTGACCGCCGCTCGCCGGACCGCGTTTCTGCCGGACCCGCGCCAGACGACGCCCGGACGAGGCTTCATCCTCGGCACCGCCGGCCGCCGCCGCCGCCGCGTGCCGCTCGGCCAGCGCCAGGTCGCGCGTGCGGTGCTCGTGGTACTTGGCCAGTCCCAGATGCGCCGGCCCGTGCTCCGGCAGCCGCGCGAGGATCCGCCCCCAGCAGACGGCCGACTCCTCGGGGTGCCCGCAGCGCCGATGCAGCCGCGCCAGCCAGGTCCACGCGCCGACCCAGGTCTCGCCTCCGGGCTGCGCGCAGGCCGCCGCGCGCTCCAGATCGGCGCGCGCCCGCTCGAGGCTCCCCGCCAGGTAGCGCAGCTCGCCCAACGCCAGGTCGACCGCCGCGTCGAGCCCCAGCTCGGCCGCCGAGCCTTCCGCGAGCCGGGCGTGCAACCCGAGCAGCGCGGCGAGCGCCACGACGTCCCAGCGGTTGTGGCGGATCACGCCGGCCATCCGCGACGTTCGGCCCGCGAACAACAGCTCCTGGTAGATGCCCGGGATCTCCGCGCCCGGCACGTCGTCCTCGCGGTGGAACCCCAGCACGTGCCGCTCGATGGACGACAGCGACCGATCGTCGAGGTGCCGGCGGTGGAGGCGCCGCGCGCCGGGGAGCAGGTCGAGCGACGTCTCGAGGGGCGGGAACGACGTGCGGTGCAGCACGAACCGGTTCTGCAGCAACGGCACGTCGAACGCGCGCCCGTTGTACGTCACCACGTGCTCGAACCGCGCCAGCCGCTCGGCGAGCCGGTGGACCATCGCCGGCTCGTCGCGCGGATGGTCGAGGAACAGCTGCTCGACGTGGAGGTCGCCGCCGTCGAGCCACGCCAGGCCGACGAGGAACGGGATCGTTCCGGCGCCGCCCGCCAGCCCGGTGGTCTCCGTGTCGAGAAACACCACCCGCTCGGGGTGCGGCGACGCGCGCAGCCGATACAACAGACCGAGCCCCGCCAGCCGCTCGGGACGCGCGGCGAACTCCCCCACGCTGAACCGGCCGTGGCCGGCGCCGCGCGCGACCGTCTCGGAGATCACGCGCACGCGGCCCCGCGGCGTGTCGACGAGCAGGCCGGGCAGGACTTCCAGGGCCGCCCGGCGCCGTTCCGCCGACGACGTCGACCCGGCCGCCGGTTCCTCCTTCCAGCGCTTGTCCAGCGACGCGATGCGACGACGGAGCCGCTCCAGGACCTCCTCCCGGGGCTCCTCGCCGCCGCGGTCGAGCGGCGCGGCGACCGACGGCGGCACCGAGCCGGGAGGATGAAGCGGCGGGCGCGGAACGGAGTCCTCCGGCGCGCCGACGGGCGTCTCGTCCGCCGGCGGCTCCCCGGAGCCCGTGCCGTCGCCGAATCGCCGTCGCAGCTTGCGAAGGATACTGGTCACGGGGTCAGTATAACGCGTTCGATCGCCGTTGCCGCTTTCGGAGAACTGCCGCGCCGCCGCAGCGGGCGCGGCCGGGAACGCGCTTCCCGGCGCGCCGCGATCCTGGTAGCTTCGGCGCCATGATCGGACCAACCGCTCGAACCGCCCCCCGACCCGTCGACTGGAGCGTCGTGGACACCGCCCTGGGTCCCGTCGGACTGGCCTGGACCGCGCGCGGGCTGCGGCGCCTGCAACTCCCGGAGGCGACGGTCGCGGCCACCCGACGCCGGTTGCTCGACGGCTG
>CAZMRP010000537.1:0-4145 GCA_964568275.1 uncultured Myxococcales bacterium | reverse complement strand
AACGCCGCCTTCACCCTCCACACCTCAGGGCCCATCGGGACGCCGCTCTTCTCCTTCGCCCGCCTCCCCGCCGGCACCCGCCTGCCGCTCACCCTCGGGGGCGCCGACGTCCGGGTCGAGCAGTTGCCGACGGCCGAGGCAGGCAATCGGAATGCCGCGGCGCTCTCCCGCATCCCGCTCTTGCGGATTGCCGGTCGTGGGATGCCCTCCTGCGACCCCGACCGGCTGCTCGACCCGAAGGCCCCGGCCGTGCACCGGGCGCGCGGGGCCGGGTTCGTCGCCCGCGTCTGCGGCGCGCTGCCGTCCGACCTGGCCGAGCGCTGGCGGGAGGCGGCGATGGACGCCGCGGAGGACGCCGACGACCCCGACGACCGTTTCGAGGCCGCGGCGGCCACCCTGGGAATGGGGCTGCCGCAGTGGCTCTCGACGCGCGTGCTGCTCGAGCGCACGCGGCCGGCCCACGCTCCGTTCGACGAGGTGCTCGACGCCTGGGCGCGCGAGGACTTCGTCGCCGCCCTCGACAGTCCCGGGCGGGCCGCCACCGGTCTGCGAATGCTCCTCGGGGCGAGGCGCTGGTCGGACGTGGTGCTCCATGGGCTGTCGTTCGGCGTCGACCGGCCGGAGATCGCCGGCCCGGTCTGCACGGCCGCACGAAGGCTCGGCCTGCGCTCCGACGCCGTCGCTCCGGGCCTCGACTGCGGCGCCGTGCCCGACGTCGAAGCACCGCGGGTCGTCCGACAGAGCTTCGAGTCCCCGGACGACCCGCTGCTCCGGTACGTCGACAGCCGCGTGGGCACGATGCGGCCGACGCCGATGCGACGGGTGCACAGCAACCAGCGAGAGATCGTCGGCGGTCACGGCTGCAACCTGATCAACAGCTACGGAGACCTCGAACTGCGCGACCTGGCGCTCGGCGCCGTCGTCTGGGGTCCGCTGCCCTGGCAGGGACGGCGCTTCGGGGCGCTGCTCGCGGGCGGCCGGAACGCCAACGAACTGCACGTCGCGGTCGAGGGTCTGGTCGACGGCCGCTGGACCACGCTGGCGCGACTGACGTCGCCGGCGGACGACGAGGCGCTGCTGGCGCTGATCGCGGATCTCGGTCCGCATCCGGCGTCCCAGGTGCGCGTGCAGGTGATCGACGCTTCGCGCGCCGGCTGGGGTCACATCATCGCCGACGGACTGACGTTCATCGACGACCCGGCGGGCCGCGCGGCCGAGCCGCCGGGAGGCGCCCGGCCGACGCCGCGACCGCAGCAGGTCCGGCATCTCGGGCGAACCGTCGCGCCGCCGATCGGCCCTCCCCCGCGGGCACAAGGCGGCTGACGTCGCCGGGCTCGGAAGGAAGAGTCGCACCCGCACGGGCCGGCCCGCACGCGGCGGACGCGGCTCGACGCCGTCTCGTCGTCGTCGTTCGCCAGGCCGTCGAGAAAGCGGGTCAGGTCGCGCGTGTCCCGGACCGGAGCAGCAGGGTGCCTGCATCGAGCCGCAGGGACGGCGCCTCGCCCGCCGGCGCGCGCAGCCAACGCAACGCCACGCCGTCGTCACGGGGCTCCAGGGCCAGGGCCAGGGTGCACAGACCGGCCGCCGGGGCCGCCGCGACCTCCACGTCGTCCGCCTCGCCCGGCGTGCGCGCCGCCAGCCAGACGTCGAGGTCCCGCTCGGCCGCGAGCCGGCCCAACGTCTCCGCCGCGTTCCGCAGGCCGGGCTCCAGGACGAGCCCATCCACGGCCAGCACCCGCGCGGCGAACAGGCCCTGCGCGTCCAGCAGCCGCATCCGATCGACCAGCCGCTCCGCCGTGAATGCCTCGGGGCGGAACGCCATCAGCAGGCGCTGCGGCTCGAGGCGCTCCCAGGTGTCGCGCGCCGCGGCCTCCGGGAGCGCGGCGGCGAGGTCGCGGAACACGCCGGCGTACCAGCGCTTGACGTGGGCCAGCGTGTCGCCCACCGCCACGTGCAGCACCGGAAGCCCGCGCAGGAGGGCGTCCAGCCCGAGCTGCACGAGCAGCGCGGTCTTGCCGGTCCCGGCCCCGGCGGCCACCAGGCCGAGGCGACCCGCCGTGCGCCCCCCCGGCGGCCGGTCCAGGGCCCGCAGCGCGGCCTTCGCGGTCAACTCGTGCTCGTTCATGCGTCGGTCCTCCCCCCGGCCGAGGCTCCGCGGCCCTGGCGCCGCGCCTCGAGGTACCGGCGGCGCAGCTCCTCGGCCACCTTCGCCGGCACCGCGCGGTAGCGGGCGAACTCCATCGTGAACGCGGCCTTCCCCTGGGTTCGCGAACGCAGGGCGGTCGAGTAGCCGAACATCTCGCCTAGCGGCACCTCGGCCTCCACCGTGCAGAACAGCCCGTCCTCGTCGGTGCCGACGATCGTCCCGCGGCGCTGCTGCAGCCCGGACAGCACCGCGCCCTGGAACTCGGACGGCGTCTCCACGGTGACCCGCATCAGCGGCTCGAGTGCCGTGGGGGCCGCCTGCTCGTAGGCCTCGCGGAACGCTCCGATGGCGGCGTGACGGAAGGCGAGGTCCGAGGAGTCGACGGCGTGGGCCGCTCCGTCGGTGAGCGTCACGCGGACGCCCACGACCGGCGCCCCGATCAGCGTCCCCCTCTGCAGGGCCTCGCGAAATCCCCGGTCGCAGGCCGGCACGTACTCCCGCGGGATCGTGCCGCCCACCAGCGCATCGACGAAGTCGTAGTCGCCCTCGACGAAAGGCTCGAGCGTCCCGATGACGCGGGCGTACTGCCCGGAGCCGCCGGTCTGCTTCTTGTGCAGGTAGTCGAACTCCGCCTTCCGTCCCACCGTCTCGCGGTACGCCACCTCGGGTGCCCCGGTCGTGACCTCCACCCCGTACTCCCGCCGCATCCGCTCGACGTACACCTCGAGGTGCAGCTCGCCCATGCCCCGGATCACCGTCGTCCCGCTTTCCGCGTCGACGTGCGTGCGGAAGGTCGGGTCCTCCTTGGAGAAGCGGGCGAGCACCTTGCCGAGACTGTCGCGGGACTTGAGGTCCTTCGGGGTCAGGGCCAGGCTCATGACCGGCTCCGGCACCTGCATCCCCGCCATCGTCCAGCGGACGCCCTCGGCACAGAACGTGTCGCCCGACTCGCACGGCACGCCGAACAGGGCGACGATGTCGCCGGCGACCGCCGAGTCGATCTCCTCCATGCGGCCGGCGTGCATCCGGACCAGCCGCCCGATGCGCACGCGCTTGCCGGTCCGGGCGTTCACCGCCTGGTCGCCCCGCGCCAGCCGGCCCTGGTACAGCCGCACGTAGGTCAGCTGGCCGTGGCGGCCCTCCTCGAGCTTGAACGCCAGGGCCACCAGCGGCCGCTCGGGGTCGGCCGCGAGCGGCACCTCGGCCTCCGCGTCCTCCACGTCGCGCGCCGCGGCGGCCACGTCGAGCGGGCTGGGAAGGTAGCGCACGACGGCGTCGAGCAGCGGTTGGACTCCCTTGTTGCGGAACGCGGAGCCGACGAACACCGGCATCAGCCGGCGCGCCAGCACGCCGCGGCGCAACGCCTCGTGCACCAGCTCCTCCGTCACCCGGTCCTCGAGGATCGCCTCGGTCAGCGCCTCGAAGTGCAGGCTCGCCCGGTCGAGCAGCTCCTCGCGTCGCGCCCGGCTCTCCGCCAGCAGCTCGTCGGGGATCGGGCCGCGCACCACCCGCTCGCCCCCCTCCCCCTCGAAGCGCAACGCCTCCATCCGCACCAGGTCGACCACCCCTTCGAACCCCGCCTCGAGCCCCAGGGGCAGCTGGGCCAGCACCGCGTTGTGCCCGAGCCGCTCGCGAAGCTGCTCCACGACCCGCGCGGGATGGGCGCCGGTGCGGTCGCACTTGTTGACGAACGCGATGCGCGGCACGCCGTAGCGGTTCATCTGCCGGTCGACGGTCAGCGACTGGGACTGCACGCCCCCGACCGCGCACAGCACGAGGACGGCGCCGTCCAGCACCCGCAGCGCACGCTCGACCTCGATCGTGAAGTCGACGTGCCCCGGGGTATCGATCAGGTTGATCCGGTTGCCGTTCCACTCGCACTGGGTCGCCGCCGAGGTGATGGTGATCCCGCGCTCGCGCTCGAGGTCCATGAAGTCCATCGTGGCCCCGGCGCCGTCCTTGCCCTTCACCTCGTGCATCACGCGGATGCGCCGCGTGT
>CAZMRP010000536.1:0-4152 GCA_964568275.1 uncultured Myxococcales bacterium | reverse complement strand
CGGCCGCCGCCTCGAGGATCGGATCGAGGCCGTCCGCGGGCAGGCCGGGCGCCGCCCGAGGACGACCTGCGGCGCTCGTGTTTCGCGACCGGCATCACGACGCGCCTCCCCCGCCGGCCCTCACGTCCTTCGGAGCCGCGCTCGGCTGCAAGGGGCTGCGAATCGCACGACTACGAGAGAGAGAGAGAGAGAGAGAGAGAGAGAGAGAGAGAGAGAGAGAAGCCGCTTGGGTCTGACCCGACGTTGCAGCAACCGCGAGAAGCGTCACACCACGAGTCATCACCCACCCCCATGCTCCTCGTTCGTTCGCTCCATCGCTGAGTGTGACGCCCAGCTGCGACGGCCGTCAAGCGCAATTCCGCCGACCGGACCTGGCGTCCGAGCCGTGGGACCGGCCGGTCTACACCAGCTTGACGTTGAGGAACTTCTGCATCCGGCCGGCGAGCATCATGTCGCCCTTGACCTTGAGCTTGCCGGTGATGAAGGCGCGCATGCCGCCCAGGCGCCCCTCGACCATGTCGACGAAGTGGCCCGCGGCCATCGTGATCGTGACCTGGGGCGCGGCGTGGGCGCCCTCGCCGACGGTCAGCTCGCCCTCGCGGATCGCGGCGTACCACTGCCCGCCGCCCTCGCCGCTGATGTCGAACTGGTAGATCGCCGTCAGGCCCCGGGCGCCGTCCTTGCGGAACAACTGCGGCATCCGGTCGAAGATCTCGCGCACCGTCGCCATCGTCACCTCCTCGACCCCCGTCCGACGGGGAAGGAACCACGGATGCGGGCGACAGGGCAAGAGGCGACGGCGCGGACGACATCGCGTCCCGGTCGAGCGCTTCGGCGGCCGGTGCCGGGATTCAATCGCGGACCCGGGCGTGTGCGGTCCCGAAGGGCCCGGCGGCGCGGCGAGCATCACGCGCGAGGCAGCAACTCGCCGCTCCACAGCCGGGCACAGAACTCGCGCCAGGGCTAGAAGTCCATGCCGCCGCCGTGGTCCTCAAGGTGACCGACAAGGCTCCGGATCCACCGCTCTCCCTCGGGCTTCTCCGATTCGTTCGCCCGTCCCCGAAGCAACGCACAAGGTATCGTATTTGCAAGTAGATCGCCGTCGATCTGGGCACCGCGCCCGACAAACATGTCTTGCACAAATTCGTTTCTTGTATAACATTATTGGCCGAGATGGCCGCCTTCGACATCGAGTCCAGTGTTGCCAGGGCGCAACGAAGGCTGGGTCGCGGCACCCGGAAGGCCCGCGCGGACCGCGGCGAGGTTCGACTCGACCCGCGGGTCGTCGAATGCGTCGCGGCGAGTCTCGGCGGATTCGACCGACCGCCGATGACTCGGCTGCTCGAGGACGTCTCCGAGCGGTGCCGCCGGATCGGGGTCGCGCCGCCTTCGCGAGCCACCGTCTACAAGCTGCTGCGGGTCGTCGACGGCGCGCGCCATCGGGTGGGGGACCTGCCCGGTCCGGTGCAGGCGGCGCTGTACAACCTCGAGGCGGACAGCGTCGTGCCGGAGCGGCAGGTGGCGTTCTACTGTTTCAACTACGGCGACCTGTCGGCGCTGAGCTTCGCGGCCGGACTGCCGTGGCTCGCGTTGTACCAGGCGCGTCACCTGCCCGGTCATCGTTTGCGGAGCCTGGGACTCCTGCGAGCCGTGTTGCGCGCGAGAGGCATCGAGGATGGACGAGCGTGATCCGACGACGTTGATCCCGGAGCGACTGGCGGACGCGGTCGGCGACCTGCCCTACTGGTTCGTGATCGGCGGCCAGGCGGTGCGCTGCTTCTGTCCCTACCGGCCGAGCCGCGACGTGGACTTCGGGGTGGCGGCCGCGCGGGATCTGAACGACCTCCTGCGGCGTCTCGAGTCCCGCGGCAAGGTGGAGGTCGACGAGCGGACGACCGACACGGTCCACCTGCGGTTCGAGGGGATCAAGGTCTCGGTGTTCGTGCTGGAGCGGCTGGCGGCGCACGTCGTCAACCGGCGGCTGGACACGACGGGGATCCTGGCGACGAAGCTGCACGCGATCCTGGACCGCGGCACGCGGCGCGACTTCTTCGACCTGTACGTTACGCTGTCGCATCACGGACTGGGGCTGGCCTCGTGCCTGGCGGCGATGCGCGAGGTCTTCGGGCAGCGGGTGAGCGAGCCGCTCTTGCTGCGGGCGTTGACGTACTTCGACGACGCGGAGGCGGAGGCGCCGCTGCCCGGCGAGGGGCCGCACGACTGGGCCGCGGTGAAGGACTTCTTCCTCACGCGGGTCGGGAGCCTGCTCGTCCCGCCGCCGCGACCGCTCGCGATCCAGGCCCGCGTGGTCGACATTCGTTGAGCGTGCTGCCGATCGCAAGACCGGACCGGGCCGCTCCGCTGATCCCGCCTCCCCGAACAGGGCCTTCTCGCGCGGCACCGGCATCCGCGGCGGGCCTCGCGCTACGGCACGCTTCGGAACAGTCGCAGCACCAGGCTCGCCGGGCCCACGTCTCCAACTTCAGCGGAGAGCGCGGCGAAACCATCGCCGGTTCCGATCGCCCCGTAGGCCTCGACGATTCCGAACCGGATCACGCGAGCGAGGGACGTCGCGACGCCCATCCGATCGGCGGGCAAGTACGACAGAATCGTGTTGTCGGACCAGGAGTAGACGAAGGCGAGCGCGTCCGGGGTCACCGCCACACGCACGGGGGTGTAGGTCCAGTCGTGGTCGACGAGCAGGTTGCGAACCGGTGGTGCGTCGAGCGTCCCGGTCGCGTCGATCGCCGCGACGCGCAGCTCGGCATCCGGATCGTCGCTGCCCGGCGAGTAGGTCCAGGCCGTCAACCACCGCGACTGGTCGGGAACCCATCGAACGTCGCCGTCCGCGGCCTCCCCGAGGATCCCGACGTACCGGGGATCGCCGAACGAAGCATCCAGCTTGACGAACCTGAGCGCACAGTGGAAACGACCCGCATCGTGATCATGCGGCTCGAGGTACACGACGCCGAAGCCCGAGGCACCCGTCGCCACGTCCGGGCCGCCGGAGGCACTCAGGAGGCGGTGCACGGCGCCCGGCATGCCGCCGTCGAGCTCGACGCGCCGGATTCGGATCTCGTCCGGGACATCGATCGAGTTGCACTGCGAGAAGACCGGCGCATCGCCTGCCTCGTGGCGCCAGGCCAGGACGAAGGCGTCGTCGCTCGTCAGGTCCGCCGCCGGCTGTCGCGCCCGGGGATCCGCCTCGACCAGCACCGGCTCGGACATCGGCTTGCCGTTGCGATCCAGCCGCAGATACCACAACCCGCTCTCCAACTCGACGTAGAACAGGCCGAAGCCCGTACCGGTCCAGACGACGTCCATGCCCCCTTGGGACCGCAGCGACGGCAACTCCCATTCCAGGTCGAGCCGACGTCCCGTCCGGTCGAAACGCCAGAAGCGGATGCGACCTGCCGATTCCTCGGGAGCGTCGAGCCACGCCGTGGCGAACTCGGAGCCGGTCCAGACCAGCGGAAGGCGCTCGTAGACGAAGTGGCTGGCAACCGTGCCGCTCAACGTCGCCGGTTCGCCGTCCGGCACGAAATCCCCCGCGCCCGGGTCGGGGTCCGGTGGCGGATCGCCGTCGCCGAGCCGGCAAAGCCAGTCGCACCCATCGCCGTTCAGCCGGTTCCGGTCGTCGCACTCCTCACCCGGGTCCAGCACGCCGTCGCCGCAGATCCCGCTCGCGGGTGGCACGACGACATACTCCGACCCCTCCCAGCCGGGTACGTCGGCCTCCGGCTCCGCGCCGTCGGCGTCCGGCGCGGCTTCCGCCTCGCCGGGCGAATCGTCCGGCCCGCCGTCCTCGCCGGACGACCCGCCGTCGTCCTCCGCAACCTCGACGCCGACGTCGCCGTCCGCGTGGGCCGTGCCGCCGCTGCCGCACCCGCCCGCCGCGAGCGCCAGCGAGAGCGGCCCGAGGAGTTCCCAACGTACCCGGCGCAGGGCCCTCGCGAAGTTCATCGGCCTCCTCCCTTCACGACGCGGCCTGCCCGTTCGCTCCGTCGCTGAGTGTGACCTCCGGATGGGCGGCCGTCCAGCGACGATCTCGCCGGCTCTCGCCGACCGGACCTGGAGTCCGAGTCGTGGGGCCGGGGCGGTCTACACCAGCTTGACGTTGAGGAACTTCTGCATCCGGCCGGCGAGCATCAT
>CAZMRP010000535.1:0-4157 GCA_964568275.1 uncultured Myxococcales bacterium | reverse complement strand
CGATCGACGAGGGGTGGAACACCTGCGCGGTGACGCCCGACCGCGGCGTGGCGTGCTGGGGCGTCGGGATCCGGGGCGCGGTCGGCGACGACCCGGCCGTGCGGGGCCGACCGGGGCCGATCGCGGGCCTCGCCGACGTGGCGGCGATCCTGCCGTCGCAGACGCCGCACGCCTGCGCGCTCGGTGTCGACGGCACCGTGTCCTGCTTCGGCGCCGCGAACAACCGGCAGTTGGGCAGCGCGGCGAACGAGACGACGTGGACCGATGTTCCGGAGCGGGTCGAGGGGCTGCCGAAGGCCGCGGCGCTGGCCGTCGGCTTCGGCTTCACCTGCGCCCTGGCGGAGGACGGGACGGTGCGCTGCTGGGGCCGCAACGAGTCGGGGCAACTCGGCGACGGCACGCGCGAGCGGCGGGCGACACCGGCGCCGGTACCGGGGCTGTCGGGCGTCACGGCGATCTCGGCGGGAGCCGAACAGGCCTGCGCGGTGCTGGCGGACCGCACGGTGCGCTGCTGGGGAGAACTGCTCGCCACCCGGTGCACGGACCCGGTCGTCGTGCCGATCGCGGTTCCCGACCTGGCGGAGGTGGCGCAGCTGTCGGTGGGCTGGGACCACGCCTGCGCGACCATCACCGACGGCACGGTGCGATGCTGGGGTGAAGGCGAGGGGGGACAGCTCGGCGACGGGGCGTTGACCCGGCGGTTCACCCCGGTGGCGGTGCCTGGCGTCACGGACGTCGTGGCGGTGGAAGCAGGCGACGGAGTGACCTGCGCGCTGCTGCGCGACGGTTCGGTCCGCTGCTGGGGCAAGAACCACTGCGGCCAGGCCGACGGCGGCGCCTCGGAACGCCTCTACCTCGAAGACCCCACCCCGGTCCCCGGGGTGACCGACGTCGCGCAGCTTGCGGTGGGCGGGATGCAGAGCTGCGTCCGGAGCACGGACGGCAGCGTGCTGTGCTGGGGGGCCACGACGCCGCAACAGCTGATGACCTGCCTCGCCGTGTGGTAGGCCGCGGATTCCGCGGCGGTGCCTTTCCCGGCGCAGGGGAATCCGCCGACGTCCGAAGACCGTTGTTGCGGCGCGAGCCGGGCAGCAGGTGCGGGCGACTTGCGCGACGCCCGGTTCCGGTGCAAACTACCGTCATGCCGGAAGACAAAGACAAGCCGAAGGTGAAGTCCGTCCGCACGCGCCCGGCCAACGTGATCCGGGCCATCGTCCTCGGGGCCGCCGCCGCGGCGGCCCCGGCCGCGCTGTCCACGGGCTGCGTCGGCGAAACGGACTATGGGGCGCCGCTGCCCGACGCCACGCAGGAGGACGCCGGGGACGGGGAGGTCATCCCCGCGGACACCGCCTACGGCGTCCCGGACGGCTCGGACGACGTCATCGAAGTGACGCCGCCGTACGGGGTGCCCGACGGCGTGGACTACGGGGTGCCCGACGGCACCGAACCGGACGCCGTCGAGTACTACGGCGTCCCGGACGGCGGCGGCGAAGCGACGCCGGCGTACGCGACGCCCGACGGGACCGAGCCGGACGCCGTCGAGTACTACGGCGTGCCGGAATACGGCGTGCCTCCCGACGGCGGCGAGCCCGAGTACGGCACGGACTACGGCGTGCCGAAGCCGCCCGCGAAGTAGCCCCGCCCCGACCCTGTTCCCGGACCTTCCGCAACTTGCGCGGCTCCCGGTTGTGGGTCAGAATCCCCTCATGCCCAACGACGACCAGGAACCCAAGCCGAAGTCCGTCCGCACGCGCCCGGCCAACGTGATCCGGGCCATCGTCCTCGGCGCCGCCGCCGCGGCCGCACCGGTGACCACCGGCTGTCCCACCGCGATGTACGGCGTTCCCGACTACGGAATTCCGGATGCCGAGCACGAAACGGCCGGCGACGTCACGGGCGACGAGGCCGCCCACGACGGCATCCCGGACGGGATCGAACCTGACTCCGCGGGCGACGTCGCCCACGAGGTCCCGGATGCCGTCCCGCCCTACGGCCTCCCGGACGGCGCCGAACCCGACGCCGTCCCGCCCTACGGCCTCCCGGACGGCGCCGAACCCGACGCCACCGTCGATGACGTGGTATCGGATTCGGGCGACGAGGTCGTGCCGCCCTACGGCGTGCCGGACTACGGCACGCCCGACTACGGCACCCCCGACTACGGCACTCCCGACGGCGAGAAGAAGTAGCGTCTCGCGTCTCCGCACCGATGGACTCCCGGCACATTCTGCGACACCCGAGCGAACGATCCGTCCGATCTGCGCTGCCGTTCGTCGTCACGACGCTGCTGCTCGCCCTCCCCGGCTGCTACCTCTCGTACGCCGACCTGGCCGACGGTGCGGACGGCGGGTCGGACCGCACCGATGCCGCACCGGACGACGGCCGCGACGCCGACGTGCCCGACGGGCCGCCGCCGGAGTGGCGCTGGACGGATCGCGACATCCCGGACCGTTCGATCCCGGTTCGTCTGTACTTCGCCGCCGTCCCCTCGGTCGCCTGGAACGGGCGGAGCGCCGGGTTGGTCTACCAGGGGCTCGAGCCGGGCAGCGACGAGCGGCTGGCGTTCATCCCGCTCGACGCCCGCGGCAACCCCACGGGACCGGAGATCGCGCTGCGTTCCGGTCGCGGCGTCCACTCGCCGATCCCCCACATCGTCGCCGACGGCGAGTTGTTCCTGGTTTCGTTCGTGGAGGAATCCGGAGGCGATCGGCTCGTGCTCCTCCGCGTCGATCCCGCGGGCAACCTCGTGGAGGCGCTGGAGACGCCGTTGGACTCCGGCGACGTGGAGCCGGTGGTGCCGCCGGTGGTCCTCGACGAGTACTTCCTCGTGCCGTTCCGGACGTACGGCGCCGACGGGCGAATCCGGGTGTTGCGGGTCGGGCGCGGGACCTTCCCCGACTCCCAGTTGTTCGAAGTGCCGCTGGAGGATCGGTATGCCGGCGGTCCGTTCGTCCTGGCGCCCGGCTCCAACCCGGACGTGGTCATGCTGTTCTACGGCACGGTGGACGGCCGGACGGTGGGCGAGGAGTACACCGACGGGCTGGTCCGCACGTCGTCCCCGCAGGTCCGGCTCCCGGCGACCGGAACGGCGATGGATTTGGCGGCCGCCCGCGCGGACGAGACCTGTCTGTTCAAGCTCGGCGCGGTCCCGGGCGCCGAAGGGCTCGTCCGCCTGGCGACCTGGTCCGCGGAGCGCGAGTCGCGGACGGACGACTTCCCCGCGCTGTTCCCCGGCGGGCTGCTGGCGGCGGCCGGGGGACTGCGTCCGGCCTGGGGCGCGACCTTCGCGCTGGTCGAGGACGACCGCTGGCGGATCGCCGCCGTGGTGGCCGCCGAGCCGGCTCCCGGGACCGTGGCGCGTTTTGCCGCGCTCGTCGACGACGGCGTCGGCACGCGGCGCCTCGAGGACATGCCGCGCTCCGGTATCGCCTGGACCGGCCACGGCTTCCTCGTGGTGTGGGACGAGTGGCGCGAGGAGGCCTCCGCGTACGGGCTCTACGCGTCGTACCTCGAGCTGCACACGGGGCCGTGACGCGGCGGCGGCGGGGCGGGCGCGCCGCGCAACTCGCGCCGCTCGCTCGGGGTCCGGCCCTCGTTACGGCCGAACGGTCGCCCGGTTGCGCAGGTCGGTCCAGCGCGGGTCGGTGCGCCCCGCGGGCGACACTCGATCGAGCAGCGCCAGCGCCCGGTCGGGCCGGTCGAAGCCGAGCCAGTCGTGGGCCACGGCGAGGATCAGGTCGTCGGCCAGCGGCGGGTGCTGCTCGGTCGCCTCCAGCAGCATGCGGAACGCGCAGTCCTCGTAGCCCGCGGCGAAGGTCGTCGCGGCGGCGTCGAGCAGCGCGCCGGCGTCGCCCCAGGCCTGCAGGTAGCGTCCGGAGAGGCCCAGCGGCAGCGGGCGGTCCCGCGCGTGCGCGGCGTCCTCGCGCACCAGGCAGCTCAGCATCCGCCCGCCGCGGGCGGGGAGCAACTCGGGCGCGAGCCGCACCGCGCGGGTGTAGGCCGCATCGGCCTCGGGAAACCGACCGGCGTCGCGTTGCGTCTCGCCGAGCTTCATCCAGGCGTAGTACGAGTCCGGCTGCGCCTCCACGGCGTGCGTCCACAGCGCGGCGTCGGAGCGCCAGGCGAACGAGTAGACGAACGACGCGACGCCGCCGGCCAGC
>CAZMRP010000534.1:0-4158 GCA_964568275.1 uncultured Myxococcales bacterium | reverse complement strand
CGCCCGGGAACGTTGCGCGCCGGCCGGCGTCGCTGCGCGGCCGGGCGCGGTGTACGATGCCCGACGGGAGGTCCCGTGTCCCCCAGCCCGGACCAGCTCGCGCCGTCCGCCCCGTCGTCCGGTCCGCCGCGGCCCGCCCGGGCCCGGCTCGCGGCCTTGGCCTCCGCCCTGCTGCTGTTCGTCGCCTGCCGCTCGACCGGTCGGCCGACGGAGGAGACCTCGCGGGCCGACGTCGCGACGCCGCCCGGGGAGTCTCCCGCCGCCGAGCCCGAGGATCTCGAGTCGCACCTGCGCCGGCTGCGGCCCCGGGTTCCCGCCGGTTTCACGGTGGTGCCGGAGCCGCCCTTCGTCGTGATCGGCGAGGGCCCGCCGGCGAAGGTGCGGCCGCACGCGGCGACCGTACGCTGGGCCGTGCGCCTGCTGCGCCAGGAGTACTTCGACACGCTGCCGTCCCGGCCGCTCGACGTCTGGCTGTTCGCCGGCGAGGAGTCGTACCGCGCCTGGGCCTGGCGGCTGTTCCACGACCGTCCGGCCACGCCCTACGGCTACTTCAGCCCCTCCGAGCGGGCGCTGGTGATGAACATCGCCACCGGCGGCGGGACGCTGGTCCACGAGCTGGTGCACCCGCTGATCCACGCCGACTTCCCGGACGTCCCGCCGTGGTTCAACGAGTGCCTCGCGTCGTTGTACGAGCAGTCGGGCGAGGAGGACGGCCGGATCGTCGGCTACCCGAACTGGCGGCTGCCGGCGCTGCAACGCAGGCTCCGGGACGGTCGCGCGATTCCCCTCGCGCGGCTGGTCGGGTTGTCGACCTCGGACTTCTACGAGCGCGGCACGGGGCTCGAGACGGCCGAGGCGCGGTACGTCTGCCTGTACCTGCAGGAGCAGGACCGGCTGGCACGGTTCTACCGCGAGTTCCGCGCCGCCGCGGCCGGCGACCCCACCGGGGTCGCCACGCTGCTGCGCGTGACGGGCGAGCCCGACCTGGCGTCGTTCGAGCGGGCGTGGCAGGCGTTCGTGCTCGGGCTGTCCCCGCCGTGAGCCGGCGTCAGATCAGGAAGCCGTCCTCGGCCGGGACGACGATGTAGACGTTGCGCGTGTCGAGCGTCGTGCCGCCGAGCATGTCGTAGACCTCGATGTACGCGCGGAAGATCTGCACGAACGGCATGTGCGGCTGGAAGTCGTTGTGGAACATCACCGAGAACACCACCGTCGTGCCGCCCCGGACGCCGTAGAACGCCACGGTGTCGAACCGGGTGGCGTCGCTGGCCCAGATCGGCACCAGCTCCTTGATGAACAGCGTGGCGTCCACCGCGTCCGCCGGGTCGTCCAGCTTGCGGGCCGTGACGTCCTGCGTCTCGGCGCTCACCAGGTCGACGATCCCGCTCACCACCGCCCCGCTGACCTCGCCGCTCGGCGCCGGATAGACCGTCGGCGAGCCGTCGCGGCTGAACGAACCGGTGTCGCGCGCTTCCCGCTCCAGGTCCGGCGCCCCGGGCGCCGGCACGATGGCCATGGGCTTCACCGCGGCGCCGACGATCTTCACCGCCCGGTCGTTGAGCACCGTCCGCGTTTCGCTCCACGAGCGGGCCGTGACGGTGCCGTCGTACGCCGTGTCGGCATCGACGCCGTTGTGGGCGCGGGCGTCGGTGACCACCACGAGGATCGGATGGCTGGCGTCGCGGAAGCAGGCCTGGCCGAATCCGCCGCCGCCCGTGCACGCGCCCGCGGCCGACTCGTACAGCGCCTCGAGCTGCGACTCCGGCTCGTCGTTGCCGCCGCCGACCCGCAGTCCGTCCAACGCCGCCTGCACGGCGCCGATGTCGGCCGTCATCGCCTGGCGCAGCCGGAACGTCCAGTCGCCCGGGGACCCGAACGGCTCCACCGGGAAGTCGCGGAAGTCGCCCACTCCCATCACCACGTCCGCGATCGCCGCCTGGACCGCCGGCACGATGAAGCCCGCCAGCGAGGTCTTCACGTTGTTGATCGCCATCGCCATGCTGCCGGTGGTATCGACGACGAAGAAGATGTCGCCGCGGCCCAGCCGCGCCGTGAACTCCAGGTCGCGCCACTGCGGCTCGTCCTCGAACGGCAGCACCACGTAGAAGTCCGTGGGCGGGATCGTCGAATCGGGGTCCAGCGGATCGGTCCCCGCCAGCACCTCCACGCCGTCCCCCAGGCCGTCCCCGTCGCTGTCCTCCCGCGTCGGGTCGGTGCCCCGCGCCCGCTCGTCGTCGTCCGGCAGCCCGTCGTTGTCCGTGTCCAGCGGCCGCACCTCGTGCGTCGTGTCGGTGGGCGTCGTGTCGGTGGGCGTCGTGTCGGTGGGCGTCGTGTCGGTCGGCACGTCGACCACGTCCCCGGCGCGGTCGAGCGGCACGTCGCGCGGCGGCGTGTACGTGTCGTCCGCCGGGGCGCACCCGAGCCACCCCGCCGCGCACGCCGCCGGCAGGATGACCGGCCACCTGCGCAGCCGCTGCAACCGGTCCCGTTCCCTCCCGAGCGTTCGACACCGCGGCATGGCTGCCTCCTTCGCGGGGGTCCCCCTTCTCCCGAGAACCCGTCCGACACGCTCAAGGTAACCCGGCGGGAGGGGAGAGGGAAGGGGGGGAGATCGTTCGTCGCAGATCCGCGGCTCGGCGGGCGGCGAGTCGGCGCTGCCCGGACGCGAGAGCGAGGCGGCCCCGTGACGGCCGGGCAGGGCGGCCGCGCCGGCCGTTTGACCTCCGCGCGCGACCCCTTCTACGATCCGCCGCGTGGAACCCCCGTGCGCCCAGTGGAGACACCGCATGCGCCCGTCCCGCTCTTCCACCCGCCCGCCGCTCGTCACGCTCTGCGCCGCCGTCCTCGCGGCCGGCTGCAGCGGGCGCCGTGCCGCTCCCCGCCCCACCGACCTCGGCGCCGACCCTCCGGTGGAGATCGGAGATGAGGTCGCCGCGCCACCCGTGGCCAGCGGGCCGAGCGAACCGGCCGTGGAACCGCCCACCATCCCCGGCGCGGGCCTCGACGTCCGCTACGCCGCCCAGGGCGCACGCCCGCCGGTGTCGATGTCGCTGCACGTGGCGCCCGACGGCGCGGCGGAGCTCGTCCTGACCAGCTCGTGGTCGAGCCCGTCGCAGCTGTCCGACACGCTCGGCGAGTTCGCCGTGGTGCTCGAACCCGCCCGCCGCGAGGCGCTGGCCCGCCTGATCGACGAGCACGACCTCCTGAACCACGACCCGGGCGAGCCGCCGACGTCCCCGGACCTCACGACCCGCACGCTGAGCCTCGCCCGCGACGGCCGCCGCAACACGATGGCGATGACCGCGGCCGTGGACCAGGGGCCGGAGACGCTCGCCGCCGTCGAACGGCTGCTGGGCGAGATCATCGATGAGGTGTCGCGGCATCCGGTCCGCGCGGTGCGGGCGACCTGGGAGTTGGCGCCCGACGGCGGGCGGGTGCGTCCGACGATCGTCGTCGCGCACGCGGGCCGCGCGCCGGCGCGGGGCCTGTTGTTCGACCCGGACGAGCGCGGCTTCCGGCTGCGCGCCGAGGCGTGGTTCGAGTCCGAGGTCGCCCTGCCGAGCGGCCGCCGCCGCTGGACCCCCGTCGGCGACCGGACCGCCGCGGCCGCCGTGCTGGAACGGCTGGCCGGCGAGGGGACCCTGCCGACCGGGGAGCTGGAGCTGGCGCCGGGAGCCGAGGTTCGCTTCGCGCTGCCGTCCTTCGCGCCCCCGGTCGTGGAGGGCGCGCTGCAGGCGCACGGCGTGTTGGCCCTCCAGTTCCTCGGCCCGGGGCTCGCCCGTTCCGTCCTGACCTTCGACCTGCCCGGGCTGCCCGTGTCGCTGTCCGCGCCGGCGCCGGCGCCCACGCCCTGAGTCAGTCGCTCCACGCCGCGCAGGTGAGCCGCCAGGTTTCCTCGAGCTGCGCCCGGGAGCGGAGGTCGGCCTGCGGCGGCGTCTGGAACGCGGCCAGCCCCTCCGTCGGCAGGCGACGACAGCGCGTCAGCAGGTCGTCGACGCCGTCGCACAGCTCGTCGAGCAGCTCCGGGTCCACGTCGTCGCCGGCCGGCCCCGTGAGGCCGCCGCCGCGCAGGGCCGCCCGCGCCGCCTCCGGTCGCCCGGCCCGGTGTTCGGCGCACGCGCGCTTGTACGCTCCGGCCACCCGGCGCAGCTCCGCGAT
>CAZMRP010000533.1:0-4170 GCA_964568275.1 uncultured Myxococcales bacterium | reverse complement strand
GAGGTGTTCGCGGCGGTCGGTGGTGGGGTAGGCGCGGCGGGTCTGCTCGTCGAAGATCGGGCGGTGTTGGGAGGTGGAGGCGACGAGTTCGAGGCCGGCGGCGGCGGCCCAGCGGGCGAGGGATTCGTCGAAGCGGAGGGGTCCGAGGGCGGTGGCGCCGTCGCCGCCGAGGATGCAGGCGGGGGCGCCGGGTCGGAGGACGCGGGCGAGCGCACCGACCCAGGCGCGGCCGTCGCGGTCCCACCGTTCGGCGCCGTGGTGGGGGTCGCGGAACGAGCGACGCGAGCCGATTTCGCCGGCCTCGAAGGGATGATCGTCGAGGCCGAGCCAATCGACGCGGAGGGCGTGCTGGTCGGTGTAGTCGTAGACGTTGGCGTAGGGGGGGGAGGTAACGACGAGGTCGACGATGCCGTCGGGGACGGAGTGGAGGCGGCGGGCGTCGTCGAGCCGGAGGTCGGGGGTGAGGGCGCGTTCGGGGAGGGCCTCGCGCAGGGTTTTCCAGCGTCGGCACAGCTCATCGACCTTGGGGACGAAGAGGCGGGTGGCGGAGCCCGGGGCGCGGCAGGAGGGGGAGGAGAATCGACCACGACCACGACCACGACCACGATCAAGAGGAAGGGGGGCGGTGTCGGAGGTGCGGCAGGAGAGCTTGACGAGGATCGATGACAGGACGAGCTCGAGGGTTTGGCGGACGAAGGGGTCGCGTTCGTCGGCGATGGCGGTGCGGAGCCAGGCCAGTTCGGCGAGGGTGCGCGAGTCGAACAGGTCTTCGCCGGGGGGGGTTCCGCCGGGGGGATGATGGCCTTGTCGGACGCGGCCGAGGGCGAGGCCGGCGATGCGGCGGGCGCGTTCGCGAACGAGCTTGCGACGGCTTTCGGGGACGACGGCGGAGCGGAGGCGGGCGAGGCGGACGGCGAGGGGATGGAGGTCGCGCCCGAGGGGGCGGCAGCCTGCGACGAGGGCTTCGAGGACGACGGTGCCGGAGCCGCAGAACGGGTCGAGGACGGCGGCGCCGGGTCGGCCGAAGGAGCGGACGAGTCTTTGGGCGGTATCGGGGTGCATGCGGGCGGCCCAGGTATGGAAGCCGTGGGTCCAGCGGTCGAGGCCGGCGCCGGGTTCGACGTCGAGGGCATGTGCGAGTTCGGCGGAGAGGGTTTCGTCGCCGCGTCGTTCGACGGGGCCGCCGACGTTGGTGAGGGCGCGTTTCGGGCGAAAGCGCTTCGACATGCTCGGGGAGGGGGAGCGCGAGGCGGGGCGAGGGGGCTTCATCCCTCGGGAGCCTCGGGGCTTCATCGGCGGTGGGTCCGGGCGAGGTCGGTGACGGCCTCGAGGACGCGTTGCACTTCGGCGTCGGTCATCTTGGAGAAGATCGGCAGGGAGATCGTGCGGCGGTAGGCGTCCTCGGCGTTGGGGAAGTCGCCGGGCCTGCAGCCGAGGGCGTCGCGGTACGCCGGGTGGAGGTGGAGGGGGACGTAGTGGACGGAGGTGCCGATGCCGCGGGCTTTCAGCTCGTCGATGAACTTCTCGCGGGTGATGGAGAGGGCTTCGAGGCGGAGGCGGAGGACGAAGAGGTGCCAGGAGGTGGTGCGGTCGGCATGGACGGTGGGGCAGATCAGGGCGTCGTCGTGGGAGAAGGCGTCGAGGTAGCGTTTGGCGATCGAGGTGCGTTTGTCGAGCATTTCGTGGGCGCGCGAGAGCTGGACGCGGCCCATGGCGGCGGCGAGGTCGGTGAGGTTGTACTTGTAGCCGGGCGCGAGGACCTCGTAGAACCAGGAGCCCTCGGCGGTGTAGCGTTTCCAGGCGTCCTTGGAGATCCCGTGGAGGGACATGATGCGCATGCGGGCGGCGAGGTCGTCGTGTTGGGTGCAGGCCATGCCGCCTTCGACGCAGGTGATGGTCTTGGTGGAGTAGAAGCTGAAGCAGGTGACGTCGCCGAAGGTGCCGATCGCCCTCCCCTTGTAGGAGGCGGGAAAGGCGTGCGCGGCATCCTCGACGACGCGGAGGTTCTTGCGGCGGGCGAGGTCGAGGATTGCGTCGAGGTCGCAGGGCTGGCCGGCGAAGTGGACCGGCACGATCAGCTTCGTGCGCGGGGTGACGGCGCGTTCGGCGGCATGGGGGTCGATGGTTTCGTCGTCGGGACGGACATCGACGAGGACGGGTTTTGCGCCGAGGTGCCAGGCCATGGCGGCGGTGGAGGTGAAGGTCATGGCGGGGACGAGGACCTCGTCGCCGGCGTGGAGGCCGAGGGCTTCGTAGGCGACGTGGAGGGCGGCGGTGCACGAGTTGACGGCGACGGCGTGTTGGGCGCCGACGGCAGCGGAGAACTCGGCCTCGAAGGCCTTGGCGCGGGGTCCGGTATTGATCCAGCCGTCGCGGACGACCTGGGCAACGGCGAGGGCTTCGGCGTCGGTGAGGTCGGGGACGGCGAAGGGGATGAAGGTGGGAGCGGGCATGGGGGCGTCGGGCATGAGGGGGAAGGTAGTCGAGAACGGGGAGAGGGGAAAGGGGTGGGGTCGACCGGGAGCCGAGGAGCCCCATCACCGCCGAGGCGCGAAGGACACGGAGTTCGGATTCACCGCGGAGACACCGAGTTCGCGGAGGCGACGGCGCGAGGGGATGGGGGAACAACGATCCGGTGGGGGCGTCACGTAGAACGCCGAAGCCCGAAGGGCGAAGGCGGGCGAGTGCGCCCGAAAGTGGAAGGGGGACAGGCCCTTCGACTCGCTTCACTCGCTCCCTTCGACTCGCTTCGCTCGCTCAGGGCAAGCCCGGGAAGCGGACGGTGAGGGTGCGGTCGGGGGAGCCGCCGGAGACGATCAACCTGACGCCGCCGATCTCGAGGGTGCCCGTTCCGGTGACGGTGAAGGCGTCGTCGGCGAGGGGGACGGAGGTGCCGTTCCAGGTGGCGGAGGGGGGAAGCGAATCGAGCGGTCCGTTTTCGAGGCGATAGGAGAGCGTGCCGCCGACCTCGGTCCAGTCGGAGGAGGCGCCCTCCCCTGCCGGCCAGAGCCAGAGTTCGCGGGATTCGCCGACGGACTCGAGGGTTGCGACTGCGGGGTCGACGTCGTGCTCGACGGCGGTGTCGACGCCGGTGGGGAGGAGGACGAGGAGGGAGCCGGCGGGGACGAAGGCGGGGAGTTCCTCGAGGGGGGCGGAGACGGTGAGGGAGCCGGCGGAGTCGGACTCGACGGCGGGGCCGCCGAGGAGCGGGTAGAAGGTGCCTGGGGGGAGACGGACCTGGCGGGAGGTAGCGCCTTCGGTGACGACGGGGGCGACGAGGATGCGGTCGCCGAGGAGGTACTGATCGGTGGCGGTCCAGCCGGGTTGCCAGTCGGGCCATTGGAGGGCGCCGGGGCGCATGATGGGGAGGCCGGTCTGGTGGGCGATCTCGGCGAGGCGGTAGAGGTAGGGGAAGAGACGCATGTGGAGCTCGGCCCAGCGGCGGAAGTGCTCGGTGGAGGCTTCGTCGGACTCCCAGTTCCAGTTCTGGAAGGCGGAGCGTCCGTGGTGGGTGCGCATGACGGGGGAGAGGGCGCCGAAGGTGACCCAGCGGTACCAGAGCTCGCGAGTGGTGGGTTCGGTGCGACCGGACTGGTAGCCGCCGATGTCGTGGGCGAAGTAGGGGAAGCCGGCGATGCCGAGGCCGAGGCCCATCGGGATGACGGAGGGGTAGCCGTCGCCGAGGGAGAAGTCGGTCTGTTGGTCGCCGGCCCAGAAGACCTGGACGAGCGGCTGGGAGCCGAGCCAGCCGGAGCGGGCGAAGGTGATGCGTTCGACGCCGTCGAGGGCGAACTGCTCGTCGAGCAGCTCGCGGTTGAGGCGCTGGAACTCGACGGGGTAGAGGTTGTGGACGGCCTCGGGGTTTTCGCGGGAGTGCAGGACGCAGTCGGTGGGGAGCCATTCGGCGTAGTCGGCCATCCAGCCGTCGGCGCCGAGTTGGAGGCCTTCGCGGTAGGTTTCCTTGGTCCAGGCGAAGGCGGCGGGGTTGGACAGGTCGACGAGGGTGGTATCGATGAAGGTGACGCCGAGGAACAGGTACGGGTCGCCGGCGAGGTTGTGGATGGAGTAGCCGGCGGCGAGCGCCTCGTCGTAGACGTCGGCGCCGTTGACGAGGAAGGTGTTGTTGTAGGTGAGGAACTTGAAGCCGAGGTAGTGGAGGTCGTCGGCGAG
>CAZMRP010000532.1:0-4192 GCA_964568275.1 uncultured Myxococcales bacterium | reverse complement strand
GGTTCGGGAACGGCCAAGGCTGCCAGGCAGATCGCGCTTGGACTTCTTTCCCGCAGCTACGGACCGGTCGGAAGCGGGCATTCGCACAGCGCCTCGTCCATCGTCCTGATCACGCCAGGCCGCCGCCAGCGAAAGTAGACCAGACCGTCCCATAGCTGAAGGTCGTATTCCGTGCCCGGCAGCGCGGTGACCTGTCGCTCTTCACCCGTCGCCATGTCGAACATCCAAACGTCGGCTTCGGGATAGCGGTCGGACGGACTGGTCGAGTCACGAACGTCGCTCCAGACCACCGCATCGCGGAACACGCGCGGCGGGAAGCGGGCGGTCGTGTCGGAGGTGACCCGCCGGCTCTCTCCCGTCGAGGTGTCGTGCAGGTAGACGTCGAACACGGGGGAGAACCCGAATCCGGCCGGAGCGTGGCGGAAGTCCTCCCATACCACGACGTTCTCGTACAGCGCCGGGAGGGTCTGGTCCGCAGGATCGTTGCTGAGATTCGTTCGCACGCCCGTGTCCAGGTCGACGAGGTAGACCTCGCCAGGAGTGGCGAGGGCGATCTTCGCGTTCCAAACGTTGGAGATGAACAGTCCGCCGGGAGTCCCCTCGTAGCGGCGAACGGCGCCGGTGGTGAGGTCGATCCCGAACAAGTAGGCGTGGCAATCCGTGTCTATCATGACGAACGCACCGTGCGCGTCGAACGCCGCGACCTGGTCTACGTCACCGGCCTCGCACCCTGGATCCGCGATTGCGGGATTCGGGAAGCCAACGACGTGAAGCAGGGTGTTGGCTCCAGAATCCCAGGCGATCGCGCGGAATTCCGTCAACCAATCGCAGAGTTGGCTGTCGGGGACCCGAACCCAGCGCGCATAGAAGAGGTCCGCCCCTCGGATCGCGATCGCGATGTCGTACACCACCTCGCGTGATACGTTGTCCAGCGGCGGCACCGGGATCGGGGAATACGTGCACGCCACTTGTCTGTGCTCCAGCGTGTCCAGATCGACGGCGAAGAGCCTGCGGTCGCGCATCAGGACGGCCCGACGGCCCCATACCGAGAAACGATACGCGCCCCACGAGATCTGACGGCACCCTGGCCCGCAGTCGACCGACGGCGGCTCCCACTCCGGCGGCGGCACGTACTCCGACTCCCAGGGATCGCATTCGGCCTGTACCCCAACGTAGTCGCAGTCGGGCGGAGCGTCACCGCTCGCCTCGTCCCCACCTTCGTCGTGCGCGTCGGTCAAGGCGTCGACGTCAACATCCTGGAAGTCATCGGGCACAGCGTCCGCCGGCTCCCCGATGTCGTCCAGGAGGCGACCGTCGTCAACGTCATTCCCGGCATCCGTGCGGGGTGCCGGGCACCCGCACACGAGCACCGCGAGGAGCGACATCATCTGCCGCCATCGCGTCCACATCGGCAACCTCCAACCGGTCTCTGTTCAGGCGGCACGCGATGCCGTCACCGAACGCGACGCCCGAAACCCATTCCGGCAGGTCGTGTTCACCGACTATGCGTGCGGGAGATGTTCCCACATCGACGACCAAACGCTCGTCGTGTCGCCCGAGCAAGTAGGCGAAACCGGCCCAGACACGCAGCGACTCAGCGTCGATCGGGATGTCCACCGTTTCGATGATGCGCGGCGCTTCGGGCCTGCTGACGTCGATCGCCAGCAGCTTGCGGCCTCGAACGACGTAGGCCCGCGATCCATGTACATCGAGGAGCCGCGCCGTGCCGGCACAGCAGCCATCTCGCCCAGTGGCACACGCCGCGGCTACGTGGGCCGGGCGGGCGGCGCAGTCACTCCCCGGGGTGACGCCGCTTGCGAGCGTCCCGTCGGTACCGGGGCCGAGCCAGATCTGGGAAACGACCGACCAGCCCGCCTCACCGCGCGACACCACAGCCAGTCCGTGCGGCGAGAGGGCGACAGCGGTTCCGCCGTCGACCGCCGCGACGGCCGCCGCAGAACCGCATAGCTCGACGCGCGCCTGCAGGGAAGGAGCATCGAGGCGCGCTACGTCCACCACAGCGACGTGCGACCCGGCCGCGATGAAGGCCTGGTCACCAATGAGAGCGACATCCCGAGCGTGGCCTCGCACGTTCACCGATCCGACCCGGCGGGGCGCAAGGGGATCCGACGCGTCCACGATCTGCAAGTGCGAGCCGCTCACGACAGCGACTGTCGTCCCGCGCGCGTCCAGCGCCTCGGCCCCAGGAACGCGAAGCCCTCCGGCCAGGACCCCTTCCGGCTGCCCGCCCAGGCACGCCAACACCCCGCCGATGAGGTCGCACCGCTTCTCCCCCGGCGCGGACCAGAAGTCCGTGCCCACCGCGCACAGCTGCCCGTAGCCGGGATCGGCAGCGCCGTCCCCGTCGCAGTCCGCGCGGAGTCCGGTCTCCAGATCCTCGTGCGACGTGACCCAACGGTCCGTGCGCCAGGCGAAGTGCAGGATGCCGTGGGTTTCGGCGGCGGCCGGGGCAAACACGAACGGAACGTCTCCGTTGCCGGATGACAGCAAGGTCGAGCCCGACGCGGGCGGCGGGCATTCGCCGACGACGCAGTCCGCAGCCAGCATGGACCAGACGCCGAGCCGCGGGTCGAACTCCCATAGGTCGTTGTGCCACCCCATCGCGTCTTGACCGCCGAATAGCAGCAGGCGACCCGTCGAGGTGTGCACCGTCAACCCAGGAGAGAGCCGGGCGCGGAACGGCACGGACACGGAGATACCCGCGTTCACAGTCCAAGTCCGCAGATCGATGGCCAGGAGGTCGTTCATTCCCGCGGCGGCCAGTTCTGTTCCGCCGTACATGTAGGCCGTTTCGTCGAGTTGCGCCGCAGCCGCGAAAGCCCGCGGCGCCAGTTCCCCGGCGGGAAGTTGGATTGCGCGCCACCTCCGCCCGGCGATGTCGAAGGCCCAGACGTCCCCGAATGCGTGCTCCTCGTCGCGCCCGCCGACAATCACGACATCCCGATCCGTCGCGAACATGGCCGCCATCGTAGTCCACCTTCGACCACGATCCGCAGGATGTTCCGGCCTTCCGCTCCCGTCAAGTCGTGAGTCTTCCGCCGAAGCGCCGCCCTCGTCCTTGCGGTGTCGTGAAAACCACAATATGTTACATTTCACAGGCAAGGTGATGGGCACCGCGGGGGACATCGATGGGGTTCGGGAACGGCCAAGGCTGCCAGGCAGATCGCGCTTGGACTTCTTTCCCGCCAGTCGAGCAGATCGTCGGCGGCCTGGAACGCCTCGCCCAGCGCCAGTCCGTGCTCGCGCAGCTCGGCGCGGATCGCGGACGAGGCGCCGGCGAGCAGCGCCGCGGTCTCGGCGGCCTAGCCGAACAGCGCGGCGGTCTTGAGCCGGTTGACCCGCCGGACGTGGGCCACGTCGACCGTCGGATCGAAGCGCCGCTCGCGCTCGAGCACCTCGCCCTCGCACAGCGCGCGGATCGCGTCGCCGAGGGCGTGTGCCTGCTGAAAACCCCGTCCGTGCGTCATCGACCGCGTCATGACTCCCCGTCATCGACCTTCGCCGTCCGTCCCTACTCGACGACATCGTAGCGGATTCCGGCGAGCCCGGGTAGCGTCCCGGCATGTTCCGCTTCATCCTCGACGCGCTTCGAGCGGCCTGGCGATCGCTTGCGAAGCCGCGACAACTCGCCGCCGAGAACATCGCCCTCCGCCACCAACTCGACGTCGTCCTGCGCCCCACTCGATCTCGTCCCCGGCCCAAGCTCAAGCTGCGCGACCGCATCCTCTGGGTCTGGCTCTCGCGCATCTGGTCCGGGTGGAAGGACTCCATCCGCATCGTCCAGCCCGAGACGGTGATCGCCTGGCATGGTCGGGGCTGGCGGCTCTACTGGACGTGGCGCAGCAAGCGCCGGCGTCCAGGACGGCCGCCGGTTCCGCAGGACGTCCGCGATCTCATCCGGACGATTTCGACCCAGAACGTCACGTGGGGAGCACCCAGGGTGCACGGCGAGATCCTGAAGCTCGGGATCGACTTCTCGCAGGCGACGGTCGCGAAGTACATGGTCCGCGGCGACAAGCCGCCGTCGCAGAACTGGCGCACCTTCCTCGACAACCACGTCGCGACGCTCGCCTCGATCGACTTCTTCACCGTCCCGACCGTCCGCTTCGGCGTGCTCCAGAGTTCCGTCCACGGGGGTCACTGAAGTTGGGATCGGAAGCGCAGCGGGCGG
>CAZMRP010000531.1:0-4201 GCA_964568275.1 uncultured Myxococcales bacterium | reverse complement strand
AGGCTCGACTCGCGCACCGTGCCGTCGGCCGTCCGCTGCCGCAGGCCCACGTCGCCCACGAACCGGCCGCGGTCCGCGGCCAGCCCGGCCTGCAGGTCCACGTCCACCTCGTAGCGCGCCGACGACGCCGACTCCACGTCCGGGTCGACTTCCACCTCGACCGGCCGCCCGTCGAGCGTTCCGCGGAACAGCGCCCGCAGCTCGCCGCACTCGGGGAGGAACCCGGTCCCGGCCAGCTCGATCGTCGACCCCGGCAGCAGCGTGTCGGCCAGCCGCACCGCCGCCACGCCCGGCCCGTCGGCGCAGGCGTCCGGCCCGCCGTTGCCGCCCTCCGGGCAGCCGCCCAGCACCACCGCCGCGGCCAGTCCGAGCCCGATGCTCCTCAGTAGCACCACGGCGCCGACGCGCCGGGAGCCAGGCAGACGAATTGCCCCGCGCCCTCCATGTCCTCCGCGCATTCGCACTCGTACCCCTCGGCGAGCCGGCACAGGTCGTCGCTGGCCAGGCAGTCCTTGACGCAGGTGCCGAGCGACCCGCCCAGGCTCACGCACTTCGACCCGCTCGGACAGTCCGCGTTGCGGTCGCAACCCTGCACCGCACAGTAGCCCGCCGGCCACGCCAGGCAGGTCCGCTCGCCCGCGCAGCTGCGGAACGACGTGCACGGGTCGCCGTTCAGCCCCGAACCGCTCACCGCGCACCCGGCCCCCGCGGCGAACGTCTTGCACGCGTAGCCGCTGCGACAGTCGCTCGACGTCCAGCACGGCTCGACGCAGTCGCTGACGCCGCCCACCCCGCCGGCGTCCGGGCAGAACGCGCCGGCCGGGCAGGTCGAGGCGCCCGGCGTGCAGGCGTCGTCCACGCACGCCGTCCCGTTGCAGAGCGTCCCCGTCGGACACGCCGCGCTCGAGCTGCACCCCGTCCCGCCGCCGAGGTCGTACGACACCAGGTACGCCGCCTCGGCCCCGCGGTAGCCGAACACCCGGATGTAGTAGTCCCCGCTCGCCGGCAGGTCGGCCTCCAGGTGCTCGGTGTCGCCGATCCCGGCGGAGGAGGCGAGCCGCCGCAGGCCGTCCCGGTCGTACAGCTCGAGGTCCAGATCCCCCGTGCCCTCGATCACCAGATCGACCAGCGCCCGACGCCCGCCCTCGCCGGCGAACACGAACCAGTCCTCGTCGCCCGAGCAGATCTGCCCCTCGAGGATGTCGCCGGGAGAGAGCAGCGGGGTGGCGGCGCGCCAGCTGTCGTTGTCCTCCAGCGCGTCGTCGGTGCAGCACGACCCGCCGACGAGGTCGACCATCAGGTTGTAGGGGCCCTGGTCGTCGAGGATGCCGTAGACCACCACGTAGTACGTTCCCGCGGTCACGCAGACCGCGATCTGCTCGGATCCCTCGATGCCCTCCGACACCCGCATCGGCGTGCCGTCGCCGCGCAGCACCATCAGGTCCAGGTCGACGGCCCAGGCGTCCCAACCGTCGATCGTCACCTCGAGCGTCCCCGAGCTGCCGGCGGACACCTGGTAGAAGTCCTGGTCCCGGGCGCAGATCTGCAGGCCGGTGTAGACGTCCGGGCCGATCGATGCGGCCGCGGTCCGCGTGTCGTTGTCCTCGAACCGGTCGTCGACGCACGGGCCGGTGCTGCGGCAGCTCAAGCCCTCCGGCACGCAGGACTCCACGCTGCTGCCCTCGACCGTCGTCACCGTGCGGCATGTCGCACCGCTCGGGCACGCCGGGCAGGCCGCTCCGCAGAACCGCGAGACGCCCGCGATGCACTGTCCGGACTCGCACTGGGCGCTGCCGCTGCACGTCTCGCAGTACCCCACCCGCTCGGTCCCCGTCCCCGCCGCCACGTCGAACTGGCGCAACGACGAGTCCGTGCGGTGGTCGCAGCCGACCCCGGCCGGGTCGTCGTTGTCGGTGGCGGAAATCACGTAGTAGATCGTCCGCCGCTCGCCCGCCGGCAGGTTCAGGTTCGGGATCGACGCGTGGTAGTTCTCGCCGCCGTCCGCCGTGAACACCACCTGCTGGAACGCGGTCACGTCGGGCTTGAGCGGGTCGACGGGCGGGTCGGTCGACCAGTAGAGGATCGGCGCGTCCTTCAGTCCCAGGTCGTCCCGGACCACGGCGACGATGCGATAGTCGAGCGACGTCGCGAGCACGTCGGGCGGCGGCGGCGAGCTGGAGACGATCTCCGGCCCCGTGCCGGTGCACTCCGTCCGCCCTTCCCCCCGCAGCACGATCACGTAGTCGTGCGACACCGGCTCGTGCGCCTCGTCCCGCGCCGCCAGCGCCAGCGTGTAGCGGTCCGACGCATCGACCTGCGCCGGCGTCGGGCACCACCGCCAGTCCGCCTGCTTGCCGCTCGGCGTCAGCGTCCCCCCCTCGATCCGCGGGTCCCGCTCGAAGATCTGGATGCTCGCCGGCAGCGAATCGTCGTCCTTCACCTCCGCGTGCACCGTCACGCACGGGTCGCGCGTCAGGTCGGAGGTCCCGCCGGCCCCCGGCTGGATGAACACCGGCGCGCTGTTCGCCTGCTGCACGTTGATCACGATCGTCTCGCTGTCCGAGGCGCCCCCGGCGCTCGCCGTGATCGTGCACTGGTGCGCCCCGGCGTGCGAGGCCAGCGGCGTCCAGCGGAACCGCCCCCCGCCGCTGCCCAGGCTGTAGATCTCCGCCCCGCTGTCCGCCAGGTCCGGCATCGAGAAGCGGAACGACAACACCTCGCCGCCCGGATTGCGCACCGCGAGGTCCAGGTTCAGCGTCTCGCCCACCCGCACCGTCTGGTCGTCCAGCGGCTGGATCTCCACGCTCGAGGAACCCGGGCAGCCGGCCGCCGCCAGCCCCAACACCGCCGTCATTCCGAGGAGCACCCTCATCCTGCCCTCCCGATGCGCGCCCGCGGATGGCTCGATCCCCGGCACGCCGACGGCAGTATTCGATATCCATGACCCCGTTGCAAATCGTCCGGCGCCCCCGCCGGGCGCGCGCCGGGAGGTTGGCCGGCAGCGCCGTTCTCCGCTATCGTCCGCGGCACGGTGACGACCGCTGGCGACCCGACGACGGCTGAACGACCCGACGAAACGCGCGGCGACGCGCCTGCCGCGACCCGGGTGCCGACACGCGTGCTGGTCTTCGCGACCCTGCTCGCCGCCGCCGCCGCCGTGTTCCTCGTCGCCTGGGCGCGGGGCTGGATCAGCCCCGACGCCATCCAGCGCGCGGCACGGGCCGCCGGTCCCTGGGCCATGGCCGTCTACGTCGCCGCCGTGTTCCTCGGCGAGCTGCTGTGGATGCCGCGCATGTGGGGTCTCGTCGCCGGCGGACTGCTGTTCGGGCCGCTCGCCGGCGCCCTGCTGTCCCTCGGCGCCGACCTCGCCGCCGCCGCGACCGCCTACGCCCTCGCCCGCACCGCCGCCCGCGACTGGGTCGCCGGACTGCTGCGCCGTCGACCGAAGGCCGAGCGCGTCGCGCGGCTGCTGGCCGAGCGCCGCGGCGCGGCGACGGTGGCCGTGCTGCGCGTCTGCCCGATCGCCCACTACACGCTGGTCAGCTTCGCCGCCGGCGTCGCCGGGGTGCGCCCCGCCCCGTTCCTGCTCGGCACCGCCGTCGGCATCCTCCCGGGCGCCGCGCTCTATCCGCTGCTCGGCGACTCGATCGCCCGTCCCACCAGCCCGGTGTTCCTCGGCGGCCTCGCGGTCCTCGCCGTCGCCCTCGTCGTCACCCTGCGCCTCGGCCGCCGCCTGCTGCGCGAGCCGGAACCGCCGGGCTGAAGCGGACGCCGCGGCCACGACCCGCTATCGGGTCCCGCACCGCGGCCTACACCGCCGCGTCCTCGCGTCGCACGACGAGACGAAACACGTCTCGTCCTCGTTCTCCCGTCGCGGCTCGCAACGCTCGCCCACCGCCAGCTGCCGACGACAGACGCGGGTCTCCACGGCGCAGTACAACCCGCTGCGGCAGGCCCGACGCCGGTTCGGCCGGTCGTTCGGCGTTCCTTCCGGAATCCACGACGACTCGCACGGATCGCCCTCGGAGCCCGTCGAGCGGCAGGTCCGCGTCGCCGGGTCGCAGCCCATCGAGCCGGGACAGCCGGTGACGTCGGCCTCCGGGTCGCAGGCACCGCCCGTGTCGAGGAACGGCAGGCAGGTTCCCCCCTCCAGCCCGTCGAACCGCCGACCGGCCGGGTGCCGGCCGCCCAGCTTCAGCCC